>VBCP01000067.1 GCA_005888925.1 Betaproteobacteria bacterium
ACAACATCCCCGGCGTCGACAAGGTCGGCCCCAAGACCGCGTGCAAGTGGATCGTGCAGTACGGCTCGCTCGAAGGCGTGATCGCGCATGCCGATGAGATCACCGGACTCGCGGGCGAAAATCTGCGCAAGGTCAAAGACTGGCTGCCGAAGGCACGCGAGCTTCTCACCGTCAAGCGCGATGTGCCACTGCCGGTGACCCTCGACCAGCTCACCGATGGCAACCGCGACCCCGCGCGCCAGCGCGCGCAATACGAGCGCTTCGGCTTCAAGAGCTGGCTCAAGGAAGTCGAGAACGCGCCGCTCACAGAAACACCAGCCGCGCCGCCGCCCGCGGTGCAGAAGCGACGCTATCGCCCCATCATCACCGAGGACGAGCTGAAGGATCTGCGACTCAAGATCGAAGCCGTGCCACTCGTCGGCCTGAGCTGCATCGGCAGCGCTGAAGACCCGATGACCGCCCGCCTCGTCGGGCTCGCATTCGCCTTCGGCGACGAGGCCGTCTACCTGCCGCTCGCGCACGACTACGCAGGTGCTCCCGCCCAACTCGGCGCGGATGCCGCATTGCGCCTGCTCAAGCCGTGGCTAGAGCGCGCCGACTGCCGCAAAGTCACCAAGGACGCGAAGCTCGATTCGCATCTGCTCGCGAACCACGGCGTGCGGCTCGCGGGCTGCGTGCACGACACCCTCATCGAGTCCTACGTGCTCGAGGTGCACGAGCGCCACGAGCTCGCGAGCCTCGCGCAGCGCCATTGCGGCTGGACCAGCCTCACGTATGACGAAGTCACCGGCAAAGGCGTGGGGCGCATCGCGTTCTTCTCCGTCGAGGTGACTCGCGCCACCGAGTACGCCGCGCAACAGGCCGATTGCACGCTCGCGCTGCACGACATCCTGCATCCGCGCATCGCGGCGGAGAAGCAGCTCGCCTTCGTCTACGACACGATCGAGCTGCCGCTCGTGCCCGTGCTGTTCCGCATCGAGCGCAACGGCGTGCTGATCGACCGGGCCAAGCTCGAGGCGCAGAGCCAGGAGCTCGGCAAAGAGATCATGGCCCTCGAGCAAAAAGCCTACGAGGCCGCGGGCCAGCCCTTCAACCTGGGCTCGCCGAAACAGATCCAGGAGATCCTGTTCGAGCGCCAGAAGCTGCCGGTGAAGAAGAAAACGCCTTCCGGCCAGCCCTCGACCGACGAGGATTCGCTCGCCGAGCTGGCGCTCGAGCATCCGCTGCCGCGGCTCATCCTCGAGCACCGCACGCTGTCCAAGCTGAAGTCGACCTATACCGACAAACTGCCGCGAAGCATCAACCCCGTGACCGGGCGGGTGCACACGACGTATTCGCAGACGACCGCAGTCACGGGACGCCTTGCGTCCAACGAGCCGAACCTGCAGAACATTCCGATCCGCACGCCGGCGGGACGGCGCATCCGCAGCTGCTTCATCGCCCCGCCAGGCTCGAAGATCATGTCGGCCGACTACTCGCAGATCGAGCTGCGCATCATGGCGCACCTCTCGGGCGACGAGAATCTGCGGCGCGCCTTCAGCGAAGGCGAGGACGTGCACCGCGCCACCGCGGCGGAGGTCTTCGGCGTCCCGCTGCCCCAGGTGGATGCCGACCAGCGACGCGTCGCCAAGGTGATCAACTTCGGGCTGATCTACGGCATGTCGTCCTTCGGCGTGGCGCAAAACCTCGGCATCGACCGGGGCACCGCGCAGACCTACGTTGATCGCTACTTCGCGCGCTTCCCCGGCGCGAAGCGCTACATGGACGAGACGCGCCGGCGCGCGAAGGAAGTCGGCTACGTCGAGACCGTCTTCGGGCGCCGCCTGTGGCTCCCGGAGCTACGGAGCGGCGCGCCGGTGCGCCGCCAGGCCGCCGAGCGCGCGGCGATCAACGCGCCGATGCAGGGCACCGCGGCCGATCTCATCAAGCTGGCGATGATCGCGGTGCAGAAATGGCTGGACGAGTCGCGGGCGCAGGCGAAGCTCATCATGCAGGTGCACGATGAGTTGGTGCTCGAGGTACCCGAGGCCGAGCTCGAGGCCACCAAGGCCAAGGTGCGCGAGCTGATGGAATCCGTCGCGAAACTGGACGTGCCGCTCGTCGCCGAGGTGGGCGTCGGCGACAACTGGGACCGGGCGCACTAGTAGCGCAGCGCGCGTCGAGCGCCTTGTGCGTCACGTATTCGTCGAGATCGGCGTCTTCCTTTTTCAGCAGCCCGACGGTGGCGGCCCGGTCCGCGTACTGATCGTACTTCTGCGCGAGCTCGACCCGCGCGGTGGCGCGCTGCACGATCGGCAGGAAGCGCCGATGCAATTGGTCCCGCGTCGTGCGCCGGAAGTACTCGGTGCCTGCGGTGTCGCCGCCGGAAATGATTCCCTTTGCGTCCTGCACGGTCATCTTCTTCACCGAGTCGATGAAGAGAGCGCGCGCTTCCGGCACCGCCGCCTCGGCGGCGCGGTTCATGGTGACGACGAGCTCGTCGGCGTATTTGCCCATCCCGACGCGCCGCATCACGCGCTCGGCGCGCTGCGCCGATTCGGGCAGCGGGATCTTCACCTGCGGGTTGCCGAGGAATCCGTCCACGCGCCCCAGGTTCGCGACCGCGGCGACGCTGCCTTTCTCGAGCGCGGCCTTCAGCGCCGCGGTCGCATCCTGCCGCGTGATGTTTTCGAGCTGGGCTAAAGCAGCCGCAGACCCGCTGACGATGACCGCGGCAAGAAGGGCGCGCCTCATATCCGCATTATCGCCGGTACGTCGCGAGCAGCACGCCGGCGAGGATCGTCGCGACACCCGCCGCATGGAAGCCGCGGAATGCCTCGTCGAGAAAGGCGATCGCGAGCAGCGTGCCGAACGCCGGCAGCAGATGCAGGGTGAAGCCGGCGGCATTGGCGCCGACGAGCTCGACGCCGCGGTTCCAGCAGATGAACGCGATCACCGAGGCCGCAATGCCCATGTAGAGCACCGCGAGCGCGGCTTCGAGCGTCGGGACTGGCGGCGGCGCGACGATCGAGTGCGCGAGGAAGAAGGGCGCGAGCAGGGTCACGCCGAGGAGCGAAATCACGAAGAGGAAGCCCACGCCGCTGAGCTCTGCCGGCCGCCGCTTGAGCAGCACCGAGTAAAGGCCCCACAGCGGCATCGCCGCGAGTATCCAGAGATCGCCGCTATGCAACTCGAGCTCGACCAGCCGTACCGGCTCTCCGCGCGTCATGATGATCATGATGCCGGCAAGCGAAATCAGCATGCCGGTGATCTGCCTTGGCGTCGCGCGCTCGCGCTCGATCAGCCAGGAGCAGGCGATCATGAAGAGGGGCGCCGACGAGTTGAGCAGCACGGCATTGATCGCCGTGGTGGTGCGCAAGCCCTGATACACGAACGTCTGGAAGAGCGGCACGCTCAGCAGCGCGAGCAGCGCCAGGATCCCGGCGTGCGCCCGCAGCACCTCGCCCTTGCCGGCCACGGCACGCAGGCCGAAGGGCGTCAGAACGACGAGCGCAATGAACCAGCGCCAGAAATTGAGGCTTACCGGGTCGAAGCTGTCGCGCAGCGCGCGGCCCAGCACCCAGTTGCCGGCCCACAGCAGGTTGGTGAGCGCGAGGAGCGAGAACGCGGCGACGTGCGAGCTAGAGGCCCGCAGCGTGCGCCTGCTGATCGGCGTGGTAGGAGGAGCGCACCAGCGGGCCGATGGCGGCGTGCTTGAAACCCAGCGCGTCCGCCTGCTTCTGGTATTCGGTGAAGACCGCCGGGTCCACGTAGCGCTCGACCGGCAGATGATGCGGCGAGGGCTGCAGGTATTGCCCGATGGTGAGCATGTCGACCTCGTGCGCGCGCAGGTCGCGCATCACCTCGACAATTTCGGCGTCGGTCTCGCCCAGGCCGACCATGAGTCCCGATTTTGTCGGCGCGGCCGGGTACAGGCGCTTGAACTGCTGCAGCAGCGCGAGCGAGTGCCGGTAATCGCCGCCGGGCCTTGCTTGTTTATACAGGCGGGGCACCGTCTCCAGGTTGTGATTCATGACGTCGGGCGGTGCGGCGGCGAGGATCTCGAGCGCGCGGTCGAGCCGCCCGCGGAAATCGGGAACCAGAACTTCGATGGTCGTGCGCGGACTGTATTCCCGGACGGCGCGGATGCAGTCGACGAAGTGCTGGGCGCCGCCGTCGCGCAGGTCGTCGCGGTCGACGCTGGTGATGACGACGTAGCGCAGACCGAGCTGGGCGATGGTCTCCGCCAGATGACGGGGCTCGTCCGCATCCGGCGCGAGCGGACGGCCGTGCGCCACATCGCAGAAGGGGCAGCGCCGCGTGCAGATGTCGCCGAGGATCATGAAGGTCGCGGTGCCTTTGCCGAAGCATTCGGCGATGTTCGGGCACGACGCTTCTTCGCACACCGTGTGCAGCTTCTGCCGCCGCAGGACGTCCTTGATCTCGTGGAAGCGCGAGTTCGGGCTCGGCGCACGCACGCGGATCCACGCCGGCTTGGGCAAGGGCGCGCCGCGCGGCACGATGCGGATCGTCTTCGCCTGGCCTTTTTCCTTTACGCCGGCTTCACGCATGCTCGAGATTCCGCATCACGCTCGCGGCGAGCTTCTCGCCCATGGCGGCCGGCGTGTCGGTGAAACCCAGAGCGCGCGTCTGGGTGACCGGCAATCCCGGATAGCCGCAAGGGTCGATCGCGAAGAACGGCGTGAGGTCCATGTCGACGTTGAGTGCCAGGCCATGGTACGCCCGCCCGCGCATTACCCGTATGCCGAGCGCCGCGACCTTGGCACCGTCTACATAGACGCCGGGCGCGCCGGGGCGGCGCAGGGCATTGCTGCCCAGGAGGTCGATCACCGCCTGCTCGAGCAGGCGTACGAATGCCTTTACCTTGATGGAACGGCGCGCGAGGTCCACGAGTGTGTAAAGCACGACCTGGCCGGGCCCGTGGTAGGTGATCTCGCCGCCGCGATCGGCGGCGATCACGGGGATGCCGTTTGCGACGCGCACCGGCGCCGCGCCCTGCCCGAGCGTGTAGACCGGCGGATGCTCGAGCAGCCAGAGCTCGTCCAGCGTGGCCTCGTCGCGTTCGCGCGTGAAGCGGCGCATGGCTTCCAGTGTCGGCAGATAGTCGGCGCGTCCCAGTCGGCGCAGCACGATGTCTGCGACGACGGTCATAGCACCATCACCACGCCCGGATGATCGCAAAGCTCCTGATAGAGCGCATCGAGCTGCTCGCGCGAGGTCGCGCGCAGGATGCAGGTCACGCTGAGATAGCGGCCCTTGCGGCTCGGTCTCATCTCCACAGTCGCCGGGTCGAAGTCCGGTGCGTGCTTCACCACGATGTCGGTCACGGCCTGCGCGAACCCCGGCTGCTTGCGGCCCATCACCTTGATCGGGAAATCACAGGGGAACGCCAGCGCCGAGCTGTCGGCGACCAACGGCATTCAGGCCGGGAGCGACTCGCGCCGGCCCGCGCGCATCACCTTGTGCTTGAAGTCCTGATAGAGCCGGTACATGCGTCGGAATACGGGCCCGGGGCGGCCATCGGCGACCGGCGCGCCGTCGAGCCGCACCACCGCGAGCACCTCCTTGGAGGACGAGGTGACCCAGATCTCGTCGGCTGCACGCACTTCGGCCTCGCTTATCTCGCGGAATTCGAGCGGCAGCGCGTTGGCGCGCGCCAGCTCGACCACCACGTCGTAAGTGATGCCGGGCAGGATCAGCTCGGTCTTCGGCGGCGACTGGATCACGCCGCGCTTGACGACAAAAACGTTCGAAGCGGACGCTTCGGTGAGCTTGCCGTCGCGGAACAGGAGGGTTTCCACGGCATCGGCCTCGGCCGAAAGCTGGCGCAGCAGCACATTGCCGATGAGCGAGATCGACTTGATGTCGCAGCGCAGCCAGCGGTTGTCGCGCGCGCTGATCGCGGCTGCGCCCGCCTCCACCTGTGCCGGCGCCGGCGCCACCAGCGGGTTGGACATCATGAAGATCGTGGGCTGGGCGTTCTTCGGAAAGGCGTGGTCGCGCTTGGCGACCCCGCGCGTCACCTGGAAGTACACCGCCTGGTCCTCGAAGGACTGGCGTGCCACGAGGCCGGCGATGAAGCCGCGCCACTGCTCGCGCGTATAGGGATTGCGGATGCCGACCGCGGCGAGGCTGCGCTCCAGCCGCGCGAGGTGCTCGTCGAGCCGGAAGGGCACATTGGAGTACACCGGCACGACTTCGTAGACGCCGTCGCCGAAGATGAAGCCGCGGTCGAGCACCGGCACCTTGGCGTCCTCGAGCGGCATGAACTCGCCGTTCAGGAAAACCGTCGCTACTTGATCCACAGTCTGAGTGTATCCCAGGCGCGGCCGAAGATGCCCGCGGGGCCGACTGCCTCGAGCGCGAGCAGCGGATATTCGGCGAGCGGCTTGCCGTCGAGCGCCACGCGCAGCGTGCCGACGCGCTGGCCCTGCGCGACCGGCGCGATGAGCGGCTGCTGCGCCACGAGCTCGGCCTTGAGCTTGTCGGCCTCGCCCTTGGGCACCGTGACGTAGAGCTCGCCCTTCACGCCGGCTTTCACCACGCGCGCCGCGCCTTTCCAGACTTCCAGCGTGCGCACCACCTCGCCGCTGCCGAAAAGCTTGACGCTGTCGAAGAACTGGTAGCCCCAGTTGAGCAGCTTCTGCGATTCCTGCGCGCGCGCCGACTCCGAAGTCGAGCCGAGCAGCACCGACAGCAGGCGCCTCGGGCCGCGCTTGGAGGACGCGATCAGGCAGTAACCCGCGGCGTCGGTGTGGCCGGTCTTTACGCCATCGACCGTCGGGTCGAGCCACAGCAGGCGGTTGCGGTTGGGCTGCGTGATGTTGTTGTAGCGGAATTCCTTGATCGCGTAGTACCTCGCATACTCCTCGGGAAAGTCGCGGATCACGGCCGCGGCGAGGATGTAGAGGTCGCGCGCGGTGCTGTAGTGCTGCGCGTCCGGCAGGCCGGTCGCGTTCACGAAGCGGCTGTTGGCCATGCCGAGGCGCGCCGCCTCGCGGTTCATCATCTGCGCGAAGACGTCCTCGGAGCCGGCGACCGCTTCGGCGAGAGCGATGCACGCGTCGTTGCCGGACTGGACCTCCATGCCCTTGATCAGCTCGTCCACCGTGACGGGCTTGCGCGGCTCGATGAACATCCGCGAGCCGGGCGCCCGCCAGGCGCGCGGCGACACCGGCACCGGCTGCCCGAGCGACAGCTTCTTTTCGCGCAGCGCGGCGAATACCAGGTAGGCGGTCATCAGCTTGGTGAGCGAGGCCGGCTCGATGCGCTCATCGGCCTTCTCGGCGACGAGCACCTGCCCGCTCGTGAGATCGCCCATCATCCACGATCTGCCCATGACGCGCGGCGCTGCCGGCGCGGCGGCGTGCGCCGCGGCGCAGATCAAGACTGCAAGGCAGAGGATGCAGCGGAGCATTACGGAAAGCCGCGGATTATAAGCCGGCGCGCGCGCCGGGCACGATCGCTTCGATCTCGACTTCGCCGCTGCCGGTGCCGAGCAGGCCCAGGCGCTGCGCGGCGGCGTAGGAAAGATCGATCACGCGGCCGGAATGAAACGGCCCGCGATCGTTGATGCGCACGATCACCTGCTTGCCGCTCTTCAGGTGCGTGACGCGTACGTAGCTCGGGATCGGCAGGATCGGGTGCGCCGCAGTCATCGCATACATGTCGTAGGTCTCGCCGCTCGCCGTCTTCTGTCCATGAAAGCGCTTGCCGTACCAGCTGGCGATGCCGCGCTGGTGAAACGGACGCACCGCGGCGAGCGGCACGTATTTCCTGCCGAACACCTCGTAGGGCCGGTTGGCGAAGCGATGCAAGGGCTCGGCGCGCGGCCGCGCATCGGCGATGCGGTCGAGATTGCCCGGCGGACTGGCGTCGGGGCCATCGTCCTTGTAGTAGGCGCCCTTCTTCTGCGCCGAGCTGCAGGCTGTGAGCAGCGCAAGCGCCACTATGGGCGCGAGGCGACTCATGCTTCGTACACCACGTTGCCGGCGACCATCGTGTAGCGCACGCGCCCCGCGAGCTCGTAGCCGAGGAAAGGCGTGTTCTTGCCTTGGCTCTTCAGCGTCTCGGCCGATATGCGAACGCTGGCGCTGGGATCGAACAGCGCGATGTCGGCGGGCGCGCCCGGCGCGAGCCGGCCCGAGCTGACGCCCAGCACGCGCGCGGGCTCCGAGGTAATGCGCGCCAGCGTCTTTGCGAGCGGCAGCTTGCGCGCTTCGCCCCATTTCAAGGTCAGCGGCAAGAGCAGCTCGAGCCCGGTCGCCCCCGGTTCGGCTTCGGCGAACGGCACGTGCTTGCCGTCGTCGTCCACCGGCGTGTGGTCGGAGCAGGCGCAGTCCACCGCGCCCTCTTCCAGCCCGCGCGAAAGCGCGTCGCGGTCGCGCTGGCTGCGCAGCGGCGGCTCCAGGCGGCAGTTGGAGTCGAAGTAACCGAGATCGCGGTCGCACAGGTGCAGATGATGAATGCCGACATCGCAGGTCACCGGCAGTCCCTCGCGCTTGGCGGCACGCATCATTTCGACCTCGCCGGCGG
>VBCP01000459.1 GCA_005888925.1 Betaproteobacteria bacterium
CTTTCCGAAGACGCAGCGCGCGCAGGACCTGCTGGTGGGCGCGCCGAGCGCGGTGGACGAGAAGCAGCTGCGCGAGCTCGGCATCCGCCTCAGGGAGAAACCCCTGGCCTGATGCGGGCGCTTGCGCTCGCGCTTTTGCTCGCCCTTGGTGCGGCGCTGGGCTTCTCCGGCGATGTGCCGGCGGTGCAGCTGCCGCCGGAGGCGCGCCAGACACTGGCGCTCATCAAGGCCGACGGACCGTTCCCGTACGCCCGCGACGGGGCGGTGTTCGGCAACCGCGAGGCTCATCTGCCCCGGCGCAGCCGCGGCTACTATCGCGAATACACGGTGAAGACGCCGGGCGCGCGCGACCGCGGCGCGCGGCGCATCATCGCCGGACGCGGCGGCGAGCTTTACTACACCGACGACCATTACCGAACGTTTAGACGAATCATTGAGCCATGAGCAAGCTTCTACAGCGCCTGCGCGATCCGGCGCGCTCCGGCGTATACCGCACGCGGGCGGGCGAAGCCATTCTGGAAGCGACGCGTGACAGCGGGCTCGACGTCGTCGCGATCGATGCGCAGGAGAACCTCTTCGACAGCATGGTGCGCTCGCTCGGCTTTCCGGATTGGTTCGGCCGCAACTGGGACGCGCTGGAAGATGTGCTGAGCGATCTTTCGTGGCGCCAGGGAGATGGGCATGTGCTCGTCTTCCACAGCTATCCGGCAGGCGAGGAGCTGGGCATCCTGTTCGACGTGCTGCGCACCAGCGCCGAATATTGGGCCGGTCGCGGCAAGCCGTTCTTCGCGGTGCTCGTCGATCCGGACAAGAAGCTCGCGCTGCCCGACCTTTACCGCGAGGCATGAATTACAAGCTGCCGGTTTCCGTGATGGTGCTGGTGCACACCGCCGATCGCGAAGTGCTGCTCCTGGAACGCGCCTTGCGTCCGGGATACTGGCAATCGGTTACGGGCTCGCTCGACGAGCCGCGCGAGCCGCTCGAGCGGGCGGCCGCGCGCGAAGTGCGCGAGGAAACCGGCATCGACGCAGCCGCCGGGCGGCTCACGCGCTGGAACGTCGTGTATACATTCGAGATCTACCCGCAATGGCGCCATCGTTTCGCGCCGGGCGTGATCCACAATCTGGAGCACGTGTTCGCCCTAGAGCTGGCCGCGCGGGCGCCGGTCACTGTAGCGCCGAAGGAGCACCTGGCCTTCGGCTGGCTGCCCTGGCGTGAAGCGGCGGCGAAGTGCTTTTCCTGGTCCAACCGGGATGCGATAGTGATGCTCGGCGAACGATGAGACTCGATCGGCTGAAGGTCGTCACCCTCAACATTCACAAGGGCCTGTCGCATTTCAACCGGCGCATGGTGCTGCACGACCTGCGCGAAGGCCTGCAGTCGCTCAATCCCGACGTCGTGTTCCTGCAGGAGGTGCAGGGGTTGAACCAGCGCTTCGCGATGCGCTTCGCGGGAGCGCCCGTCGAGCCGCAGCATGCCTTCCTCGCCGGCGATACCTGGCAGCACGTCTACGGCTGCAACGCGGTCTACGACCACGGTCACCACGGCAACGCGATCCTGTCGCGCTTCGGCTTTCTCTCCTTCGAGAACGAGGACGTGTCGGACCACCGCTTCGAGCGGCGCGGCCTGCTGCACAGCGTGGTCGCGGTGCCGGGATGGCGGCGCAACCTGCACTGCGTCTGCGTGCACCTGTCGCTCCACCAGAGCGGCCGCAACCGCCAGCTCGAGGCGATCTCGGGCCGCCTGGAGGAGCTCGCCTCGCGCGACCTGCCGATCATCGTGGCGGGCGACTTCAACGATTGGCGCCACCGCGCCTCGTCGATCCTCGAGCGGCGGCTGGGCATGACCGAAGTGTCGCTGGTGCGTTTCGGAAGAGCGGCGCGCACCTTCCCGGCGATGATGCCGGTGCTGCAACTCGACCGCATCTATGTGCGCGGCTTCAAGGTGGTCGCTTCGCAGGTGCACCGCGGCAAGCCCTGGTCGAAGCTTTCCGACCACCTCGCGGTGAGCGCCGAGCTCGAACGCGGCTAGGCGACCAGGCGAAGCCGCCCGTCTTCGAGCGCCGGCACCACCGGGAAGGCGTCGGTGCGGCAGGCGAACTCCACTTCGTGGCGCAGCCCGCGCGCGCTCATCATCCGGCCGAGGCGGCATTCGAGCAGCGCCTGCGGCACCGGCGAAGCGCGATACACCGTGCGTGCCGCGCGCGCCGCGTCCGACAGGTCGCCCGTCGGGCCGAGGCGCTCGGCGAGACGCTCGACGAAGCAGCCGGCGCCGTAGAAATCCTCGAAGTTGAAGTTCGCGCCCGATCCCGCGCAGATCAGCAGCACGGTTTCGCGCGCGTGCTCGCGCGCGATGTGCTCGACGAGATGCGTGGCGTTGAGGAGCGCGCCGCAATAGACGCGCCGCGCGGGCGCGGCGAGCGCCATTGCGACCGTGCCGTTGGTCGTCGAGTACACCACGGTCCTGCCCTTGACGCCGTGCTCGATCAGCGCGAGCGGCGCCGGATGCACGAAGCCCGGCAGCGTCTCGGCGTAGAGCTCGCCCGCGAGCACGCAGGCGCCGGCGCCGCGGCGTGCATCCTCAGCGCGCGCGGCCGACTCGTCCAGCACCGGAATCACCTCGAGCGCGCCGTGCGCGAGCGCCGCGACCATGGTGGTGGTCGCGAACAGGATGTCGATCACCACCACCACCTTGCCGGCGACGCGCACGCTGTCGAGCTCCTCCTTGCGCGTGAGCACGTGAACCTTGTGATTGAGTTCGATCTTTGGCAACATCGATGAAGAGTCTAATCCACAGGGGAGACGTCATGATCCGCTCGGCAATGCTCTGCGCCGCGCTCGCGCTGTCGTCCGGGGCGCTCGCGCAAGGCACCCTCAAGATCGCGATCCTCGGGCCGATGGCGTTCGTGCAGGGCGAGAACCACTGGGCCGGCGCCGAGATGGCGCGCGACGAGATCAACAAGGCGGGCGGCGTCAACGTCGGCGGTAAGCGCATGCAGATCGAGCTCGTCCGCGCCGACACCAACGAGATCCAGTCGGTGCCCGATGCCACCAACGCCATCGAGCGCGTCATCACGCGCGACAAGGCGGACTTCCTGATCGGCGGCTTCCGCTCGGAGGCGGTGATCGCGATGCAGGAAGTGGCGATGGACTACAAGAAGCTGTTCCTCGGCGCCGGCGCCGCGCATTCCAAGCTCGGGCTCAACGTCGAGAGTAACTACGAGCGCTACAAGTACTGGTTCCGCATCACGCCGGTGAAGGACGTCGATCTGGTGCGCACGCTGTTCGCGGTGCTCGGCACGGTCGGACAGCAGATCCGCACCGATCTCAAGACCGACACGCCCAAGGTCGCGATCCTCGCGGAAAAGGCAGTGTGGACCGAGGCGCTGGTCGCGGCCGCGCAGAAGAACCTTCCTGGCATGAAGATGGAAGTGGTCGGCACCTGGCAGCCCTCGGCGACGGCGACCGACGTTACCGCCGAGCTCTCGGCGATCGACCGCGCCGGCGCGCACATCGTATTCACCATGCTGTCGGGGCCGGTCGGCATCTCGGTGGGTCGGCAGATGGGCGAGCGCAACATGAAGGCGGTGGCCTGGGGCATCAACGTCGAGGGCCAGAAGGAGGAGTTCTGGCAGGCGACCGCCGGCAAGGCGCAGTACGTCTCCACGCTCGACACGTACTCGGAGGTGGAGATGACGCCGAAGACCATTCCCTTCGTGCGCGCCTTCAAGGAGCGCTACAAGAAGGCGCCCACCTACAACGCGGCGACTTACGACGCGATCATGATCCTGAAGAGCGCGATCGAGGAGGCCCGCACCACGGACGCCGACAAGCTCGTGCCGGCGATCGAAAAGATCGAGCATGTCGGCACCGCCGGCACCAGCACTTTCGACAAGCGCCACGACCTGGTGTGGGCGGTGGGCAAGACCGCCGGCATCGCGGTGCAGTGGCAGGACGGCAAGAAGGTGCCGTTCTGGCCGCCCAACATCAAGGGCATGCAGCCCTTCAAGATGCCGGCGCGCTAGCTGCTCCAAGATATCCTCGTCACCGGGCTGGTCAACGGCGGCGTCTACGCGCTGCTGGCGGTCGGCTTTTCGCTGATCTTCGGCGTCGCGCGCATCGTCAACATCGCGCACACCGCCTTCTACATGCTGGCCGCCTACTGCTTTTACGCGCTGCTGGTGAAAGGCGGGCTCGGCTTTGCCGCCGCCGCTGCCATCTCGGTCGTCGCCGTAACGCTGCTGTCGGTGCTCTGCTACCGGCTGGTGATCGAGCCGGTGCGCGAGCACGAGGCGGCGGTGCTGATCGCGACCATCGCGCTGGCGCTCATCTTCCAGGAGCTGATGCTCTTCAGCTTCGGCGGCCATTACCTCGGCATCCCGTCCACGCTCGAGGGCGGCGTGCGCGTGCTGGGCGTGAGCATCCCGTACCAGCGGCTGCTGATTCTCGTGGTCGCGGCGGCGATGCTCGCCATCGTCTGGTTCGTGCTTTACCGCACGCGGCTCGGGCTCGCCATCCGCGCCACGGCGAACGACCTCGAGGTGGCGAACCTGATGGGCATGAACGTGCAGCGCATCGCGATGGCGACCGTGGCGATGTCGGTGGCGCTCGCGGCCATCGCCGGCGTGGTCGTGGCGCCGGTATTCGTGGTCGATCCGTTCATGTGGCTCGCGCCGCTCGTCACCATGCTCGCCATCGTCGTGCTGGGCGGCCTGGGCAGCATGAAGGGCAGCCTGATCGGTGCGCTCGTCATCGGCTACGTCGAGGCCATCACGGTATTTGCATTGCCCGCGGGCGCCTATCTCAAGGGCGCGGTGGCGCTCGCGATCATGGTGGCCGTGCTGCTGGTGCGGCCCGAGGGCCTGTTCGGGGTCGCCTTCGAGGAGGAGCGCTGATGTACCTCGCGCGGCGCGCATGGGCCGAGCTGCGCAATGAGATTTTCGTTCTTCCCTCCCGCACCGCGGTGCTCATCTGGGTGCTCGCGCTGCTCGCGTCCTGCATCTTCGCGATCTTCGCGGCGAGCTGGGACTTGCTCGCGGGATATACGGGGCAGGTCAATTTCGGCCATGCGCTGTTCTTCGGCGCAGGCGCCTATACCTCCGCGCTGATGTCGCACAGGCTCGGCATCACGCCGTGGGCGACGATCTGGGCGGGCGGCGCGGTCGCGGCCTTGTTTGGCTTCGCCGCCGGTTACCTCTGCCTGCGGCTGCGCGGTTCCTACCTGTCGCTCGCCACCCTCGCCTTCCCGCTGATCGCGCTCGGCCTCCTGTTCGCGTTTCCGGATTTCTCCGGCGGCGAGCTCGGCATCTCGGGCCTGCGCCGCCTC
>VBCP01000460.1 GCA_005888925.1 Betaproteobacteria bacterium
ATCCTGCGCCGCGTGCCGCGCACCGGCGAGCTGCGCGCCGAGATCGGCGAGCTGCGCGAGGAGCTGCGCAAGCTCGGGCGCTACGGGCATCTGCTCGGCTCCTCCGGGCCGATGCAAAAGCTCTACGACCAGCTCGGTCGCGTGTCGCCGACGTCGGCGACCGTTCTACTGGTGGGCGAGTCGGGCACCGGCAAGGAACTCGCGGCGCAGACCATCCACGAGATGAGCCGAAGGAAGCGGGCGCCGTTCCTGCCGCTGAACTGCGGCGCGGTGTCGCCGCAGCTGATCGAGTCGGAGCTCTTCGGCCACGAGAAGGGCAGCTTCACCGGCGCCGACCGGCAGCACAAGGGCTACTTCGAGCGCTGCCACGGCGGCACGCTGTTCCTCGACGAGATCACCGAGATCCCGGCCGAGCTGCAGGTGAAGCTCCTGCGCGTGCTCGAGACCGGCACCTTCATGCGCGTGGGCACGACGACGCCGATCAGCACCGATGTGCGCATCATCTGCGCAACCAACCGCTCGCCCGAGGCCGCCGTGACCGACGGCAAGCTGCGCGAGGACCTGTATCACCGCCTGAACGTCTTCCCGCTCGCCATGCCGCCGCTGCGCGAGCGCGGCACCGACATCGAGCTGCTCGCGCAGCATTTCCTCGACGTGCTGAACAAGCAGGAAGGCGCGACCAAGAGCTTCGCGCCGGCCACCATCGCGGCGCTCTACGCGCACAGCTGGCCGGGCAACGTGCGCGAGCTGAAGAATTACGCGCAGCGCGCCTTCATCCTCGCCGACGAGGTGATCGACGCGCATCTCGCGCCGGCGAGCGTCAGCGCGCCCGAATCGGCGCCGCTGCTTTCGGTGCGCGTCGGCAGCACGCTCGACGAGGTCAGCCGGCGGCTGATCGAGGCGACCCTCGCCGAGTGCGGCTCGAAGAGGAAGGCCGCCGATATGCTCGGCATCAGCCTGAAAACGCTCTACAACCGGCTCGCGGTCTACAAGAGCGAGGACCTGGGCAAGCGGCGCGCGCCGGCCGAGAACGAGGAATACGACGATCGCCGGAACGCGGCATGAAGACCCACAAGCCCGAGTTCGTGGCGGCGAAGTCGCGGTTTCTCAGGCGCAGGCGCATTCTGAAGGCGGTGCGCGACATCGAGAGCGGCGCGAGGGACACCGAAGCCCGCGGCGTGCCGAACGATGTACCGGGCGAGCCGCATCAGATTCCCGCCCGGCGGCGCCGGGTATAGAGGTTGCTTTCACGCACTCCCACATTCCCCCTGGAGGATTTCATGGCCGAAGGCAGCAGCACCAAGCGCAGCGCCGATAGCAACGTCGATCGCCTCTCCCAGTCCGCGCACGACGCGGTCGACAAGGCGGCATCGATGGCGAGCTCGTACGCCGAGCGGTTCAGCACCAAGGGCGAGGAGCTGATGCAGATGCAGGAAGACTGGGTCTCGACCGCGCGCGACTACGTGCGCGAGAACCCGCTGCAGGCGCTCGGCATCGCGCTCGCCGCGGGCTACCTGCTGCACATGATCACGCGCCGCTAAGGCGCGGCGATGGAAACTGCGACCCGGCGCACGCCGGGTTTGGGCGAGGTGATCGGCCGGCTGCTCGGCGAGGGGCGCCAGCTGGTCGCCGATTACGCCGAGCTCGGCATCCTCGACGCGCGCCGCGCGGCGATCCGCCTGGCGTGGATCCTCGGCGCCGTGCTGGTCGCGGCAGTGCTCGTGGTCACCTCGTGGATGGGCCTGGTCGCCGCGAGCATCGTCTTCGCCTGGGGCCGCGGCGCCTCGTGGCCGATCGCCCTGGGTATCGCCGCGCTGTTCAATCTCGTGGCGGCGGCTGTGCTCGGCTGGTTCACCCTCAGGCTCGCGAAGGAGCTGCCGTTCACGGCGCTCTTGCGCCAGCTGCGCGGCCGCGACCCGGAGCCTCCGCAATGATCCCGCCCGACCAGGAAATCTACGAAGTCGAGAAGCGCATTGCCGAGCGGCGCCATCGCGTCGAGGCGGTGGCGCGCCAGAGCGGACGTGCCGCGGTGAAGACGCTGACCTCGCCGTGGACGCTCGCCGGCGCCGCGGTGCTCGGCTTTCTCGTCGCCGGCGGCATCCAGCGGCGCCATCACCATCATGCGCACGTCGATCCGCAGACCAGAAAAGCCGCCAAAGCCGGCGGCGTCGCGAGCGTCGCGCTGGCCGCGGCGACCTGGCTCATCAAGTCGCAGTTCGGCTCGCCGGTCGCGATGGCGCAGTTCTTCCTCTCCAAGGTAAAGAAGCAGCCGCCGCAGCCGGTGCGGGCGTCGCCGCGCGGCGACAGGGCCGCGGCGACGACCCGCAGGTAGTCATTCGGCCGATAGAAACGCGCCGCGCTCGCGGCTAGGCTTGCGAGTTCGGATGCCGTCGATTTCTTCGCTCGTCCCGAGGCTTGCGCGCGTCTCGCGCGCCTCCTACGGCGTGGTGGCGCTGCTGGGCGCGAGCGCGATCTGGGGCTGGGCGCTCGGCGTGCCAGCCTTGCGCGATCTCGGCGCGGATTTCGCGCCGATGTCGCCGGGGACCGCGCTCGCGCTGCTGCTCCTCGCCACCAGCTACTTCGCCTCCCACGCCGATCGTCCCAGAAGCGCCGCCCTTGCCGCGATCGCCGCCGGCGCGATCGCCGCGCTGACGCTCGCGGAGACGCTCCTCGGCCTCTCCTTCGGCATGAACTTCGCCTGGCTCGCCGCACGCAGCGGCGAGCTGCCGGGGCAGATGTCGATCGCGGCCTGCGTCACGCTCCTGCTGCTCGCGCTCGTCACGCCGCTCGCGCGCGACCCGAAGATCTTCGGCGCCTCGGCGAACGGCCTCGCCGCCGGCGTTATCGGCACCGTCGCCTTTTTTGCTTTATTGGGATTGAGCCTCCGAGTTCTGCGCTTCGACATCGCGGCGCCGCTCCTCGGCTTCTCGGCGCCGGCGGCGCTCGCGACGATGCTCGCCGCCATCGCGCTCGCCACCGGCCGGCCGAGCGACTGGCTGCTCGACACGCTCTCAAGCAAGCGCACCGGCGCCGTGGTGATGCGCTGGCTGCTGCCGGCCGCGGTGGTGGTGCCGATCGCAGTCGGCTGGATGCGCCTCTACGCCGAGCGCGAGGGCCTGTTCGGCGAAGCCTTCGGCATGGCGCTCTTCACGCTGGTTATGATCGCGTGGTTCAGCTCGCTCATCGTGTGGGTGGCGCGCACGCTCGACCAGGCGGCGGCGCAGCGCGCGCAGGCCGAGGGCGCCGCCACCGAGCAGCGCGAATGGCTGCAGGTCACCCTTGCCAGCAT
>VBCP01000068.1 GCA_005888925.1 Betaproteobacteria bacterium
GCATGTCGAAGCGCAGCGCCACGTAGCCAAGCGCGGCGAAGAGCTCGGCCACCGTGCGCGAGGTAGTGCTGTCCTTGTTGCTGCCGAAGCCGTGCAGCACCATGAAGGCCGGCCGGCGCTCGCCCGACTTCATGTCGGCCGGAAGATGGAGGATGCCGGCGAGCTGCAGGCCGGCGCTGGAAAAGTGCACGCGTTGTTCCATCGCGCCAGCATAAACTAGGGCCCATGCGATGGCTCGTCCTCCTCCTCTACTGCGGGCTTGCGTGCGCGCAAGGCTATCCGTCCAAGCCGGTCAAGCTGGTCACGCCCTTCCCGCCCGGCGGCTCAGCCGACGTGATCGCACGGCTGACGGCGCAGAGGCTCGCCGAGAACTTCGGCCAGCCGGCGGTGGTCGACAACCGCGGCGGCGCGGGCGGGCTGGTGGGCACCGAATACGCGGCGAAGCAGCCGCCCGACGGCTACACGCTAGTCCTCATCACCGGCGCCTATCCGGTGCAGGCGGCGATGCTGAAGTCGATGCCCTTCGATCCACCCGTTTGTCATCAGCGTGCGCGCCGATTCGCCGTTTCGCTCACTCGGCGACCTGATCGCCGCGGCGAAGGCGCATCCCGGCAAGCTGAACTATCCCTCCTCGGGAATCGGCACGGTGCATCACCTGTCGGGCGAGCTGCTCAACGCCATGGCCGGCATCGACATGACGCACGTGCCGTTCCGCGGCGGCGCGAGCCCGCTGACCGAGGTGCTCGGCGGGCGCGTCGACCTGCTGCTCGAGGCGATGACGCTGTCGATCGGGCAGATCCAGTCGGGGAAGCTGCGCGCGCTCGCCGTCACCTCGCGCGAGCGCTGGAAGGCGCTGCCGAATGTGCCGAGCGTTGCCGAGACGGTGCCCGGGTATGAAGTGAATTCGTTCATCGGCCTCGGCGCCAGCGGCGGCACGCCGCGCGAGATCGTCGAGCGGCTGAACGCCGAGGTGCGCAAGGCGCTCGCGAGCCCGGATACGCGCCAGCGCCTCGTCGATCTCGGCGGCGAGCCGGGCGCCTCGAGCCCCGACGAGATGAAGGGCTTCATCGAGCGCGAGATCGCCAAGTGGCGCGAGCTGATCGCTGCCCGCCGCATCGAGAAGCAGTGAGATTTCGCCGGCTGGCCGTGCTCGCATCGACCGCGGTGACCGCCGCGTGGCTCGCGTTTCGCCGACGCCCGGCGCCGGGGCGGTTCACGCGGCGCATCTTCGTCGCGCGAGCCGGCACGCGCTTCTACCACCTGTACCTGCCAAAGGTGTATCGCGGCCAGTCGCTGCCGCTCGTCGTGATGTTGCATGGCTGCAAGCAGTCGCCCGAAGATTTCGCCGCGGGGACGCGCATGAACCAGGCGGCGGACGAGCTCGGCTTCATCGTCGCCTATCCCGGGCAGGCCTGGCGCGCCAACGTCGAGCGCTGCTGGAACTGGTTCCGCGAGCGCGATCAGCAGCGCGATGCGGGAGAGCCCGCGATCATTGCCGGCATCACCCGGCAAGTCCTTGCCCGCTTTAACGTGGATGTCCGGCGCGTGTACATCGCCGGATTGTCCGCGGGCGGCTCGATGGCGGCGATCATGGCCACGACCTATCCCGAGCTGTACGCGGCGGTCGGCATCCATTCAGGTCTGCCCTACGCGTCGGCACGCGGCGCCGCTACGGCGGCCGCTGCGATGCGCTATAAGCGCCTCGGTGCAGCGGCGCCTCCCCCGGCGATCCCGACCATCGTGTTTCATGGTGACGCGGACACCACCGTGCATCCCAGCAACGGCCAGTACGCGACCGCTGGCGCCGAGGTGCACTCCGAGACCGGCGAGGCCGGTGGCCGCAGCTATACGCGCAGCAGGTGTCGCGGCGCGTCGCTGCTGGAGCATTGGCTGGTGCACGGCGCCGGCCATGCGTGGTCCGGCGGCGATGGCAATGCCTCGTTCGCCGATCCCAAAGGACCGGATGCGACCGGCGAAATGCTGCGGTTCTTCTTCCTAGCCCAGCGGCCCGAGGAACGGCTCGCCTAGGTACGTATCGCTCCGCGCTGGCGCCGACTCGGGCCAGCGGGCGTTATCGATCTTCGGCCGCTGCGATGCAGGCCGCGGCTTGCCGTCCCAGCCGATCTGCTCCATGTAGTAGTAGAGCTGGAACGCGAAGCCGTCCGGGTCGATGGCGAAGGCGCAGTAGTCGATGCCCGGGAAGAGCTCGGACGGCAGGTACTTGATCTCGGCGCCCTGGCCCTTGAGGAACGTGACAGCGTCCCGCAGTTGCCGGTAGCTGCCCATCTGCAGGCCGAACGACATCAGCGTGGTATGCGCGCTCAGGCCAAGCTCGTCGCGCAGCGCGAGCGGATAGAGCGCCATACAGTGATGCTCGGTATTGGCGCGCAGGAACACGCAGCGATGCCCTTGGTATTCGACCTCCTCGGTGACGGTGAAGCCCAGATCGTCGCGATAGAACGCGAGCATGGCTTCCATGTTCTCCACGAACAGGCGCACCGGCCCATGCCGCACGATCTTGAACGGCCGCGCGACCTTTTCGATCGGGATGCCCTGCGCAGTCGCGTCGAGCACTTCGGCCAGCTCGGACTTGTGCGGCAGCTGCGGCGGCTTCGCGTAGCGCACGCCGTACATTTCGCGCGGCTTCGAATAGCCGTCCCAGCCGACTTGTTCGATGCCGTAGTAAAGCTCGTTGGTGTGCCCTTCCGGATCGGGCGGATAAAAGTGCCAGTTCGAGCCGGGCAGATCGCGTCCCGCGCGGCGGATCGGCTTGCCGCGTTTCGTGAACCAGTCGAAGGCATCCGAGATTTCCTGCAGCGAACCGACCTGCCAGGTGATCTGATTAACGGTGCCTTGCGGCTTCGCCGCCCATGCGTTCACCGCGGCATAAGCGCCGCGTGGAAAGAACACGAACGAATGATGATCGGTGCCGTGGCGCGCGAAGTAACCGATGGTGGGCCCGACCTTACCGCGCTTGTCTTCGGGCAAGCGCGGCGTGAAGTCGAGCGGATCGGAAATGCGGAAGCCGAGCAAGCGGCAGTAGAAGTCCTTGCTGCGCTCCGGATCCGCAACGTTGAGGCCGAAATGGCCGAGGCGCCGGATGCGGAACGGCCGCGGCCAGCGCACGCCGCCGAGGTCGAATTCACCCTGCTCTGCAGGCGAGTCGCGCTTCATGTCGCTAGTATAAGATCGCCTCGCATGATCAGCGTCGAGCAGAACGAACTGATGACGCGCGTCGGGCCCGGCACGCCGTGCGGCAAGCTGCTGCGCCGCTACTGGCAGCCGGTGGCGCTCGCCGACGAGATGAGCGGGCCGCGGCCGGTGAGGCCGGTTCGCATCATGGGCGAAAACCTGGTCTTATTCAGGCAGGAGAACCAGTACGGGCTGATCGAGCGCCAGTGTGCCCATCGCGGCGCCGATCTCGCTTATGGCCGCCTGGAAGACGGCGGACTGCGCTGCTCGTTCCACGGCTGGTTGTTCGACGTCAACGGCAGGTGCCTGCAGACGCCGGCTGAGCCCGCCGGCAGCCGGCTCTGCGAGCACGTGCGGCTACGCGCCTATCCGGTACAGGAAAAGAGCGGCATCCTCTTCGCCTATCTCGGCGAGGGCGAGGCGCCGGCGTTCCCGCACTTCGATGCCTTCGTCGCGCCCTCCGAGTACACGTTCGCGTTCAAGGGCTACTGGGACTGCAACTGGCTGCAGGCGCTCGAGGTCGGCATCGATCCCGCGCACGCTTCGTGGTTGCACAAATTCTTCGAGGACGAGGACCCGGCGGCGAGCTACGGCCGGCAGTTCCGCGGCCTGCCGTCGGACGCGCAGATCCCGATCTCCAAGCTGCTGCGCGAGTTCGATCGCCCCGAGATTCGCGTCGAGCGCACCGACTACGGCATGCGGCTGCAGACGCTGCGCAAGCTGAGCGCTGCGCAGACGCACATCCGCGTCACCAACATTCTCTTTCCCCAGGCGTTCGTCATCCCGATGAACGCCGAGATGACCATCTCCCAGTGGCACGTTCCGGTCGACGACACCGGCTGCTACTGGTACTCGATCTTCACCAGCTTCGGCGCGCCGGTCGATAAGGACACGATGCGCAACCAGCGCCTGAAAACTTATCCCGCGCCGGATTACAAGCCTATTTTTGGAAGAAGCAATGGTTGGGGCTTCGACGCCGGCGAGCAGAAGTCGCAGACCTTCACCGGCATGGGCTTCGACATCAACATCCACGACCAGTGGGCCTGCGAGTCGCAGGGGCCGATCGCCGACCGCAGCCGGGAGAACCTCGGCAGCACCGACAAGGGCATCGTGCTCTATCGCCGGCTGCTGATAGAAGCGATCCGGAAAAACGACGCCGGCGAGCGGCCGCTGATGGTGCTCGATCAGCAAAAAGCGGTCGAGCTCAAGGGCCCGCCCGCGATCGACGGCATCGGCCCGACCGAAGGCATGGACGAGTACTGGAAGGTCGCGGACGAGAAGCGCCGCCGCCAGTCTGCCTGGGCGGCGTGAACCTCCTCAAAGAGATCGAGAGCCGCGGCCTGAAGGCCGTGCGCTTCTCATTCGCCGACCAGCATGGCGTGCTGCGCGGCAAGACGCTCGCGGCGAGCGAAGCGAAGAGCGCGCTGGATCGTGGCGTCACGGTAACCAGCACCCTTCTGCTGAAAGACACGTCGCACCGGACCGTCTTCCCGGCTTTCACCCCGGGCGGCGGCGTCGGCATCCCCGAGCTGCAGGGCGCGGCCGATATCCTGATGATGCCCGACGCTTCGACGTTCCGCGTGCTGCCCTGGGCAGCGGACACGGGCTGGGTGCTGTGCGACCTGCGGCTGCAGGACGGCGGCGCGGTGCCGTTCGATTCGCGCGCCGTGCTGCGCGAGGCGCTCGAGAAGCTCGGCGACTACGAGTTCATCGCGGGCCTGGAGGTGGAATTCCACGTCTTCAAGATTGCGAACGCCCGCCTGCAGCCCGAAGACGCGGGGCAGCCGGGCACACCGCCGGACGTGGAGCTGCTCACCACCGGCTACCAGTACCTCACCGAGCAGCGCTACGACCTGATCGATCCGGTGGTCCAATTGCTGCGCGATGGATTGGCCGAGCTGCAGTTGCCGCTGCGCTCGTTCGAGGTCGAGTTCGGGCCGAGCCAGTTCGAATTCACGCTCGCGCCGCTCGGCGGGCTCGCGGCGGCCGACGCGATGGTGCTGCTGCGCAGCGCCGTCAAGCAGATCGCGCGGCGCCACGGCTACCACGCCACCTTCATGTGCCGGCCGAAGCTGCCGAACGTGATGTCGAGCGGCTGGCACCTGCATCAATCGCTCGCGAAGGGCGGGCGCAATGCGTTCACGGCCGAGCGCGAGGATCTCTCGGAGACGGGAAAAAACTACCTGGCGGGCCTGCTCGCCCATGCGCGCGGCGCCTGCGCGTTCAGCACGCCGACGATCAACGGCTACAAGCGCTACCGGCCCTACTCGCTTGCGCCCGATCGCATCATCTGGGGCAAGGAGAATCGCGGCGCGCTGCTGCGCGTGATCGGCGGCCCGGGCAATCCCGCGACGCGCATCGAGAACCGCATCGGCGAGCCGGCGGCGAACCCGTATCTGTATTTCGCCTCGCAGATCTATTCCGGGCTCGACGGCATGGCAACGCGCCCCGGCCTGCCGCCTTCCGCCGACACGCCGTACGAGGCGAAGGCTGCGCTCCTGCCGCACACCCTCGCCGAGGCCATCGCAGCGCTGCGCCTGGATAAGGCGCTGCGCGAGGGGATCGGTGAAGCGTTCGTCGACTACTACTGCAAGATCAAGGAGGCCGAGATCGCGCGCTTCAACCTGGAGGTCAGCGAATGGGAGCATCGCGAATACTTCGATCTCTTTTAGGCGCCGCGCTCGTCGCGGCCGCCGCCACGACCTGCGCGCAGACCTACCCGTCCAAGCCGATCCGTTTCATCGCGCCGTTCCCGCCCGGCGGCTCGAGCGATGTGCTGTGCCGGGTGCTCGGACAGAAACTCGCGGATGTGGCGGGGCAGCCGGTGGTGGTGGAGAACCGCG
Source organism: Betaproteobacteria bacterium (assembly GCA_005888925.1). GTDB lineage: Bacteria > Pseudomonadota > Gammaproteobacteria > Burkholderiales > SG8-39 > SCGC-AG-212-J23. The sequence goes on from VBCP01000068.1 coordinate 6,036, forward strand.
CCGGCGCAAGCGGCAACATCGGCCACGAGTACGGCGCGAAGCAGCCGGCGGACGGCTACACGCTGCTGCTCTCGAACAATGCGGCACTCGCGATCAATCCGCATCTCTTCAAGCGCCTCGGGTTCGACCCGCAGGGAGACTTTGCGCCGGTGACGATGGTGGCGAGCGCGGGCCAGGTGCTGGTCGTGCATCCGTCGGTCGCCGCCACGAGCGTCCAGGAGCTGATCGCGCTTGCAAAGGCGCGGCCCGGGCAACTGCATTTCGGCTCGGGCGGCAAAGGCATTCCCTCGCATATCGCCGGCGAGACCTTCAAGGTCGCCGCCGGCGTCGACATCGTCCATGTCCCCTACAAGGGGACGGTGCAGGCCGTCGGCGATCTCGTGGGCGGCCAGGTGCAGCTCGTCTTCTCCGACATGGTGCCGGCGATCCCGCATATCAGGTCAGGAAAGCTGCGCCCGCTCGCGGTCACCGTCGCTCAGCGCTCGGCGGCGCTGCCCGAAGTGCCGACCATGGACGAAGCGGGCATGCCCGGATTCCGCTCGGTGGTGTGGTGGGCGGTGCTCGTGCCGCGCGGCACTCCCGGCGAGATCATCGCCCGGCTGAACGGCGTTTTCGGCCGCATCATGAAGCTGCCGGAGGTGCAGGAGCGCTATGCGTCGCTAGGCGTCTTCACCGAGCACAGCACGCCGCAGCAGGTCACCGAGCGGATAAAGTCCGACCTGCAGGAGTTCGCCAAGATATTGAAAGCGGCCGGCGTCGAAGCGGAATAAGCGCGTTGCGCGAGTGATAATCGTGATCTGTCCCTGATTTTTCGCGCCTAAGGAGTTCCAATGGAAATGCGCACCCTCGGCAAGAGCGGCATCAAGGTCTCTGCCGTCGGCCTCGGCCTGATGTCGATGTCGGGCATCTACGGCAATGCCAACGACGAGGAGTCGATCCGCGTGATCCACTACGCGCTCGACAAGGGCATCAACTTTCTCGACTCGGCCGACATGTACGGCTGGGGCCACAACGAGGAACTGCTCGGCAAGGCCCTGCGCGGCCGCCGCGAAGGCGTGGTGGTGGCGACCAAGTTCGGGCAGACCAAGAGCGCCGACGGAAGACAGGACGTGGACGGCAGCCCGGCGTACGTGCTGCGCGCCTGCGAGGCGAGCCTCAAGCGCATGGGCATCGAGGTGATCGACGTCTACTACCAGCACCGCGTCGATCCCAAAGTGCCGATCGAGGAGACGGTCGGCGCGATGAAGCGCCTGGTGGAGGCGGGCAAGGTGCGCGCGCTCGGCCTGTCGGAGGCACGCCCCGACACCATCCGCCGCGCGCACAAGATCCATCCGATCGCCGCCGTGCAGAACGAATATTCCCTTTTGTATAGGAAAGATGGGGAAGAAACGCTCAGCGCAACGCGAGACCTCGGCATCTCGCTCGTTGCCTACGCGCCCCTCGGGCGCAGCATGCTCACCGGCTCGGTCAAGGGCAAGGCCGACCTGCCCGACGGCGACCGGCGCCTCGCGCATCCGCGCTTCCAGGGCGAGAACCTCGAGCGCAACGTCAAGATCGTGAAGCGCCTCGAGGAGATCTCGGTGGAGAAGAAGTGCACGCCGGCGCAGCTGGTGCTCGCGTGGCTCCTGGCGCAGGGCAAGGACATCGTCCCGATCCCGGGCACCAAGCGCAAGCAGCGCGTCGACGAGAACCTCGACGCGCTCGGGGTCAGGCTCTCGGCGCAGGACCTGAAGCGCATCTCGGAAGTGGCGCCGGTCGGCGCCGGCGCCGGCCCGCGCTACCCGGACGATGCGATGAAGCGGGTCTACCTGTAGCTTGACGCGTTCCGCCGCGGCCCGGTGGCTGCTGCTCGCCACCTTGTGGTCGCTGCAGTTCATCTTCATGCGCGTGGCCGTGCCCGTGTTCGGCACGGCGCCGGTGGCCGAAGCACGAGCGCTTTTTGCCGCTTGTTTTCTCCTGCCGTGGGCGCTGTGGATCGCGCGCCTGCAACTCGCGCCGCTCGAGCACTGGCGCGATTACCTGGTTGTCGGGCTTGCCAACAACGTCCTGCCCTTCCTCTGCTTCGCCTGGGCCGCGACCGTCCTGCCCGCCGGCTATATGGCGGTGATCAACGGCACCGTGCCGCTATGGACCGCGATCTTTTCGGCGCTGATCCTGCACGAGCGGCTGCGCGCCGCACGCGTCGTCGGCTTCCTCCTCGGCCTCATCGGTGTGGGCATGATCGTGAACCTCGGCCCACTGGAGCTCAGCTGGCAAATCCTTGCCGCCACCGCTGCGAGCCTCACTGGCGCCGCGCTCTGGGGGTGGGCCGGCGTGCTGATCAAGCAGCGCTACGGGCGCCTGCCGCCGATGGCCGTCGCCGCGGGCTCGGTCGCTTTCGCCGCCGCCATCATGCTGCCGCTCTGGACGCAGGCGCCACCGCTCGAAGCCTGGACGCCCGTCGCGACGGCCAACATGGTCGCGCTGGGGCTTCTCTGCACTGGCTTCGCTTACCTGCCCTTCTTCACCCTGATCCGCGATATCGGGCCCTGGCGCACGCTGAGCGTCGGCATGATCGTTCCGCTGCTCGGGATTTTCTGGGGCTGGCTGTTCCTCGGCGAAGCCGTGATGCTGGGCATGCTCGCCGGCGCGACACTGGTGCTCGTCGCGCTAGTGCTCGTGATGAAGCATTAAGTGATGGCGCCGGTCCAGCGGACCCAGAGCGCGATCAGCGCCACATTGCTCGCCGCGTACGCGATGAGTCGATGGAACACCTTGGTGTATGTGAGATGAATCAAGCTGTGCAACGCGCGAAGCGCGACATAGGCCCAGGCGAGATATAGCGCACGCGCATCGACGGTCGCCGTCACGTAGAACCCGAGACAGACCACGTAGAACAGGACCGGCAGCTCGAGCAGGTTCATCAGGTTGCGGTTAGGGAGGCTCACTTCGCCTGGCACGTGCGCCGATTCGCCATAGCGGAAATCGCGCGACGTCACCTGCCCACGCGCGGCTGCCCTGAAGCGCGCGGCGGGGATGAGGAGCAGCACGACGAATGTCAGGCCCGCGAGCGCGACCATCGGGTAAAGGATCGCGGCTTTCACCCTTCGACCGGCAGGACCGTGATGCGGTATTCGTGCGAAAGCTTGCGCTTGCGCACCGGATCTTCGAGCTCCATGCGGAATACCTTGCCCGGGCGGATACCACCTTTTGCGGCGAGCGTGCCGCAGAACATCGCCCAGCCCGGCTTCAGCGGATGGCGGCCCATGAGATCTTCCGGCGAGCGCATCGCGGTGACCGGGCCTTCCTGGTAGAGCTCGCCGTCGGACCACGAGCGCAGCACGAGCTTCTCCCAGTGCGCCTTGACGTCGTCATAGCGCCAGGCCTCGCTGTACATGGGCTTCGCGCAGAGCTGCTTGGAGAGCGATACGCCGATGGTCTCGGCCTTGCGGTCGGTGTGATCCGATCCCACCGTGACCCAGAGGCCGTCGGGCTTTGCGAGCAGCACGAACTCGACTTCGCCGCTCGTGTCCGGGCCGGAGACCTGAATCTCGGCAGCCGTGGTGAGCAGGTTGGCCGAGACCCGGTAGAAGATCGGTGTCGTCTTCGGCGGCTTGACGCCGATCTCCTCGAGCTCCCGGATGTGCTTCCTGAGCGCGGCTTCATCGCGGCCGGTCCAGCCGGCGATGACCAGCTCGTGAAACTCGCCGATGGCTTGCATTAGGCGACTTTGCGCTTCGCCGCCGGCGACGGGATGTCGTAGCTCGCCATGAGGTCGTCGACCACGCGGTGGAACTCCGTCCACGGCGCTTCGCGGAAGCTGTGGTTGCGCACGATGAAGGACGCGCCGGCGTAGAACTTCTCGTACTGCAGGTGCCGGCCGGCGAACTCGGAGCCGATGAGATCCCAGACGAGCTTGTAGAGCTTCATGCGTTCGAGGGCCCCGAGCTGAGGCGTCTGCCAGTATTTTTCGAACAGCTCGCGCAGGTGACCGTCGTGCATCACCGAGACGTCCGCCGGCATCTGGAACACGCCGCCGCCGACCAGCTCGCGCAGCGCGTCGATGATCGACGAATGGCTCTCGGTGCACCAGTTGAGCGCCGCGTACATATAGCGCCGGTTGAACGTCATCCCGCCCTCGGGCCAGTCCTCGGCATCCTGGATCTGCCCGGCGATCATGCCGCCGAGCGCCGCCTCCAGCGCGGCGAAGCGGCCGAGCACCTCGCGTACCGCGGGCACTTCGTTGGCGCCGGAGGCCTGCGCGATCTTGCTCGCGAGACCCACGATCAGCTTCAGCTTCTCGTGGAAGCGCACGTTCGACTGATGGTTGCCGTAGCAGTGCCCCGGCGTCTTGATGTAGATCTCGCGCGCGAGGATCGCGTCCATATGCACGAACACGCGCTCCCAGGGCACTTTCACGTTCTCGCACATCACCATCGAGTCGGTCTCGTCGAAGCGCCAGGTGAGCGGGTTCTCGAACTCGCAGCTCGCGTAGCGCTCGAAGGGCTTCCTCGACCAGAGCGTCACGCCCGGGGTGTTGACCGCGATCGCGCAGGTCACGGATTCGGCGAGCTGCGTCGGCGCGAGCGGCAGCAGATTGCCGATCCAGATCTCGTTCGCGAACACCGCGCCGGTGGCGAGCATCTTCATGCCGCTGATCACGAGGCCGTCGTCATCCTCGCGCACCACGCGCAGCGAGGGCACCGGAAGGTTCTGCTTCTGGTAGAACTCGGGGTTGCGCGCCGCCTGCGGCGGCAGCACCGCATACACGCCGTAGACGTCCTCCTTGCGCATGTGCTCGTAGTAGCGCAGGAGGTTGCCGGCGTACTGGCCGAACACCGGCGCATTCATCGCCATGCCGGTGACGAAGCTCGAGACGTGGTCGGGCGAGCGCCCGAGCAGGCCATGGCTCATCGCCGCGATCGCCCGATGAAGATGGGTGCGCTTGGCCAGATCGTCCTTTGTCTTGGCGCGCAGGAAATAGGCGCTGTAGCGCTCCTTGCCCTCGGCGAAGCTGAACGCCGGATCGGCGCGCTTCAGGTCGTAGATCGCCGCCATCGAGCGCGCGGCGTTGCGAAAGCCCGGATGCGTGGTGACGTCGTCGACGCGCTCCGAGCCGATGTAGACGACCCGGCCGTCCTTCAGCGATTCGAGGTGCTCAGCGCCGCTCTTTAGCATGGCCTGCCTCCTTCCCGGAGGTCTCGTAATAGTGGATTTCGTGCAGGATGCACCCCCCCTTCGACGTGAAGGGGCCATGGTGCACGCCCGGCGGGCGGCAGGCGTAGGTCGGCGCGAAGCACTGCTCGCCGCCGCGTCCCTGCGCATCGTTGCCGACGATCAGGTCGCCGAGCACTACGTACACCTCCTCCCAATGATCGTGCACGAAGGGCTCGGTGGAAAACGCGCCCGGCTCGATCTTCAAGAGGCGCGTGCGGCTGCCTTTCTTCGCCGTCTCGTCGAGGTCCGATGCCAGGATCTTCTGGTAGAAGCCCGGCGGATAGCCCGGCGGGCGCTCCCAGCCAGTGTTGAGATCGACTCTTACGAACTCGAGATGCTGCTTGGGCTTCATCAGGCACCCTCCTCGTTGCCGTCGATCCAGGGCGCGCGGAAAACCTCCTCCTGCGCCATCGCCTGGTGAACGACGCTTCCTTCATAGAGCGGAAACTGCTTGAAATCCTCGCGCGCCGCGGCGCGTGCCGGCGACGCGAACGCGGCTTCCATGGACTCGAGCGATTCGAACTCGAGCTGCGCGAGCAGCACCGTCTTGCCGCGGTTCACCGCAAACGGGTCGTGCCAGTCGAGGGCGGTGTGCAGCACGACGCGCCGCATGCCGGGCCAGCGCGCGAGCAGCGGCACATGCAGCTCGCGGTAGCGCTCGACGAAACTCTCGGCGTCGACACCCGTGACGTCGTAGCGCACGAAGTAAGAAACGCTCATGCCGCCTTCGTGTCGTGCAGCATGAACTGCAGCATCGCCACCGCGCGGTCGCCGGAGGCCACCAGATCGCGTGCGAGCAGCCGCAGCTGGCGGAAGCGCCGCGCGTCGAGACGCTCGAACAGCACATCGTTCACGCGGCGCTGGAACGGCGCGAGGCGCTCGAGCAGCTCGCGGCTCTTGAGGTTCGCCCTGAGGAGCACCCGGCGCCCGTCGGCCGGGTCGGCGACCTTCTCGAGGATGCCGCTCGCCACGAGCTTGTTGGCCTCGATGGTGATGAAGGCGCCCGAGCGATGCAGCCGCCCCGCCACTTCGCCGACCGCCAGCAGTCCTTCGGCACGCGAGACCAGCATCAGGATCTCGTACTGCGCCCCCGAGATGCCGACGATCGCCGCAAACGCATCGCGACAGGTATCCAGGCGATGCCCGTAGGCGATCAGGTCGTGGATCAGCCCGCGGAACTCGGCGTCGGAGCCTTCGACCAGCAGCGCCGCTCGCGAGACGGTGACCGGAGGTACCGCGTTGAATACGGGAGCGGGTTTGCGGCGGCGGGGCCGGGCCATTGACCGCAGGATTCTGGACCCGCAGAATTAGCTTTGTCAATTAGCTTTCTCATCAAAGCATGAGCGTCTTGATTGCCGGCGCGGGCCCGGTGGGGCTCGCCGCGGCCAACGTGCTCGCCGATGCCGGCATCGCGGTGAGCGTGCTCGAGGCCGAGCCGCGGCTGCCCGAGAACCTGCGCGCCTCGACCTTCCAGCCGCCGACGCTCGACCTCCTGGCGCGCTTCGGCGCCAGCGCTCGGCTGATCGAGATGGGGCGCGTCGCGCGCAAGGTGCAATACCGCGACCGCGCCGGCTGGATCGCCGAGCTCGACTTCGGCGTGCTGCAGGCGGACACGCAGCATCCCTACCGCGTGCAATGCGAGCAGTACCGGCTCAATCAGGTGCTCGCCGCACGGCTGAAGGCGTTGCGGTTCGGCGCCGAGGTCACGGCGCTCGACCAGGATGCCGATGGCGTCACGGTGACGATCAACGGCGGCGAAAAGCTGCGCGGCGACTGGCTGATCGGCGCCGACGGCGGCCGCAGCCGGGTGCGCGAGACGCTCGGCATCCCGCTCGAAGGCTTCACCTGGCCGGAGCGCTTCCTCGTGGCGAGCACGCCGTTCGATTTCGCGCAGGCGATCCCGCGGCTCGCCGAGGTCAGCTACTTCGCCGACCCGCAGGAATGGTTTTTCCTGCTGCGGGTGCGCGACGTCTGGCGCGCGATGTTCCCCGCGAGGGCGGAGGAAACCGAAGCCGACATTCTTTCGGACGCGTCCATCGAGCGGCGGCTACAGCGCGTGCACGCCAAATCCGGCCGCTACGAGATCGCGCACCGCACCCTCTACTCGGTGCATCAGCGCGTCGCGCAGAGCTATCGCCGGGGGCGCGTGTTCCTGGCGGGCGACGTGGCGCATCTCAACAATCCGCTCGGCGGCATGGGGATGAACGGCGGCATCCATGATGCCTTCAACCTGGCGGAAAAGCTCGCCGGCGTGATCCGCGGCGAAAAACCGCCCGAGGAGCTTGAGCGCTACGAGCGCCAGCGCCGGCCGGTCGCGCTCGAGTACGTGAACACCATTACCATCGCCAACAAGCGCCACCTCGAGATGCGCGACGCCGAGGAGCAGCGGCGCTGGCGCGCCGAGCTCTCGCGCGCGATGGCCGACCGCACGGCCGAGCGCGAGTACATGCTCAAGCTCTCGATGATTGCCAGCCTGAGGAAATACGCATGCGCATGACGAATATTCTTCTGGCGATGGCGCTGATCCCGCTGGTCGCGGGAGCACAAACGTTCCCATCGCGGCAGATCACCATCGTCGTGCCCTACTCTCCGGGCAGCACCTCGGATCTGCTGCCGCGGGCGATCGCGCCGCTGATGTCGCAAGCGCTCGGCGTGCCCCTCATCGTCGAGAACGGCCCGGGCGCGGGCGGTAATGTCGGCGCCGCGATGGTCGCCAAAGCCGAAGCGAGCGGGCACACGGTGCTGATGGCGCCCTCGGCGATCCTCGCGACCAACCAGTGGCTCTACAAGGATCTGCCGTACGACCCGCACAAGGACTTCACGCCGGTGATCAATGCCGCGACCACGCCCAACCTTTGGGTCGCCTATCCGGGCCTGCCGGTCAAAACGATGAGCGACGTCATCACGCTCGCAAAGGCGAAGCCCGGCTCGCTCAGCTTCGCCTCCGGCGGCGCCGGCACCACCAGCCATCTCTGCGGCGAGCTGCTGAAAACCACCGCGCAGGTCGATCTCGTGCACGTGCCCTATAAGGGCCCGGCGCCGGCGGCGCAGGATCTCCTGGCGGGCCGCGTGCCGCTCATGTGCGACAACTTCTCCAACGTCATCTCGCACGTGCGCGCCGGCAGGCTGCGCGCGATCGCGCTCACCGCCATGAAGCGGCATCCGCAGGCGCCGGACGTGCCCACCGCGGATGAGTCGGGGCTTCCAGGGTTTGAGGTGAACGTCTGGTACGGCTTCGCCGTGCCGGCGGCGACGCCGAAACCGGCGGTGCAGAAGCTGAATGCCGAGATCGGCCGGGCGCTGCGCAATCCCTCAGTCGCCGAGCGCCTGGACGGCCTCGGCCTTGCCATCGTCGCCGATACGCCGGAGGAATTCGCCCGCTTCGTCGCGGCCGAGTCGGAGAAGATGCGCCGCCTGGTGCAGGCGTCGGGCGCGCGGGTCGATTAATTCATGGCGCTGAGCCGTGCCCAGCTAAGCAAGGCCGTCGCGCACATGGAAGCCGGCGATTGGCACGCGGCGCATGAGATCGTTCAGCGCGATGAAGACTCGCCGCTCGCGTGCTGGGCGCACGGCATTGTCCACATCATGGAGGGCGACCTGCCTAACGCGCGCTACTGGTACGCCCAGGCGAAGCGTGCGTTTCCATCGAAGCCCACGGCGGCTGGCGAGATCCGCGCGCTAAAAACTGAATTAAGTACCTGACCCCGATTTCCTGGAGCGCGGGCGCGCGCCGAGGCGGCGGCGGGTCGTGCCGGCGGCGGCGCCGAGGCGCGCGGCGATCAGCGCGCTGAATTCCTCGGCTGGCATCGGCCGCGCGAAGAGGAAGCCCTGGGCCTGCTCGCAGCCGAGCGTGCGCAGGAACGCGGCCTGCGAGTCGAGCTCGACGCCTTCGGCGATCACGGTGAAGCCAAGGGTGTGCGCCATGTCGACGATGGTGCGCACGATGGTGGCGTCGGCCTCGTCGTCGAGCACGTCGGCGACGAACGAACGGTCGATCTTGAGCGAAGCGAGCGGGAAGCGCGTGAGGTAGGCCAGGCTCGAGTAGCCGGTGCCGAAGTCGTCGATGGCGATGCGCACGCCCGCGGCGCCGAGCGCACGCAGCACCTGGATCGCGTGATCCGGATCGTGCATCAGCTGGCTCTCGGTGATCTCGAGCTCGATCAGCGAGGGGTCGATGCCAGCCGCCGAGACGATGGCGCGGATGCGCTCCTCGAGGTCGTGCTGCCGGAACTGGCGCGCCGAGAGGTTGACCGCCACCGGCATCGCCGGTGCGCCCAGGCGCTGCCAGCTCTTCAGGTCCTCGCAGGCGCGCTTCAGCACCCATTCGCCCACGGGCACGATGAGCCCGGTCTCCTCGAGCACCGGGATGAATTCGACCGGCGCGACGCGCCCGCGCTCGGGATGGTTCCAGCGCAGCAGCGCCTCCGCGCCGCAGGGCAAGCCGTTCGTGAGATCGATCTTCGGTTGGTAATGAAGGCTGAACTCGCGCCGCTCGAGCGCGCGGCGCAGCTCGAGACCCATCTGCGCGCGCGCGCGGGTGCGCTGGTTGATGTCGGCGGTGAAGAACTGGAAGGCGTTGCGCCCGGACTGTTTGGCGCGGTACATCGCGGCGTCGGCCGCGCCGAGCAGCGTCTCGGCGTTGTCGCCGTCGGCGGGGAAGGTGGCGATGCCGATGCTCGCCGTGACCACGACTTCCTGGCCCTGGATGATCGCCGGCGCGGCGAGGCGGTCGATGATCTTCTGCGCCACGAGCGCGGCATCGTCCGGGCGCGCCAGGTCGCCGAGGATGACGGCGAACTCGTCGCCGCTGATGCGCGCCACCGTGTCGCCGTCGCGCAGCGCCGACTGCAGGCGCTTCGCCGCCTCCTGCAGGAGCTCGTCGCCCGCGGCATGGCCCTGGGTGTCGTTCACCAGCTTGAAGTCATCGAGGTCGATGAAGAGGACCCCGAGCGACACGCCGCGCCGGCGCGCCTGCACGATCATCAGCGAGAAGCGGTCCGAGAGCAGCGTGCGGTTGGGCAGCCCGGTGAGTGGGTCGAACTGCGCGAGGTAGGCGAGCCGCGCCTCGCTGTCCAGGCGATGCAGCGCCGCCGACACCATGCTCGCGGCGGCCGTCAAGAAGCGCGTTTCCTCGGGGCCGAAGGAGCCGGGCGCCTCGGCAACGGCGCACACCACCCCGCGCGGACCGCCGTCGGCCGGCACCGGCACGGCAGCGAGCGCGCCGTAGCGGCGCAGCCATTCGAAGGGCAGCGGCAGTCCCTCCTTCCAGGGACCGTTGAGCACCACGGGCTCGGAGGCTTCCAGGAGCGGCGCGAGCGGGCTGTCGGCGTCGATGCGCGCCACCGCCGAGTCGGTCGAGGTCGAAGCAAGGCCGGCGACGCGGCGCAGCACCACTTCGCGCTCGCCGCTGCCGCGCTCGAGATAGGCGACGGCGCCGCCGCCGAGGCCCTCGAGCACGCTCTGCACCGCCTTCGCGACCAGCTCGGCCGGGTTGCGCTTGGAGAGCGCTGCCTGACCGAGGCGCGAGATCTTCTTCTGGTAGCGCGCCTGCGCGGCGCGGCGCTTCTCCGCGCTCATGCGCTCGGAGAGGTCGCGCGAATTCACCACCAGCACGCGGCCCTGCGGCGTGTCGAGCAGGCTCCTGCGGCTCTCCACCGGGAAGGTGCTGCCGTCCTTGCGCCGGTACTCGGTAATGACCGTGTTGGTCCGCCCGGCGACGCCAAGGAGCTCCGCGGTCTCGGTGCGCAGCGTGCCGGTCGACGCGTCGGGCCGGATGTCCCTCGCGCGGAGCTTCAGCAGCTGCGGCCGCGTGTAGCCGAGCTGCTTGCAGGCCGTCTCGTTGAAATCGAGCAGCCCCCCTGCGTTGAGGTCGAAGAGGAACACCATGTCGGCCGAGGAGTCGAGCGCCGTGCGAAAGCGCTGCAGCGCGGCCTCCTTCTCCTTCCTCTCGGTGATGTCCTCGATGATCGCGATCTCGTGCTGCGGCTCGCCGTGCGTGTTGCGCGCGAGCGCGACCGTGAGATTGACCCACACCACGGTGCCGTCCTTGCGCAAGTAGCGCTTCTCGAACTGCACCGAGGCGAGGTCGCCCGAGCGCATGCGCGCGCGCTCATCATCGGTCTTGTCCCGGTCGTCGGGATGCGAGATGTCCTTGACCGAGCGGCCGATCAGCTCCGCCTCGGCGTAGCCGAGCATCTCGCAGAGCTTGCGGTTGACGTCGGTGAAGTGCCCCGCGAGGTCGACGTGCGCGATGCCGGAGGCGGCGAGCTCGAAGGTCTGCCGGAAGCGCGCCTCGCTCTCGGCAAGCGCGGCCTCGGCATGCTTGCGGGAGAGGAACTGGCCGATCTGCGCGCCGACCAGCAGCATGGTGCGCATCAGCCGCTCGTCGGGCTGCCGCACGATGCTGCTCGAGATGGAAAGCACGCCGACGACGCGGCCTTCGAAGGTCACCGGGAAGACGAGAGCGCCGTGCACCCCCGCCTCGCGCACGCGTGCGACCGGTGCCGAGCGCGCGTCGCGGCTCACGTCGGAACTCCACACCGGCGCGCCGCTCGCCCAGACGTGGCCGATCAGCCCCTGGCCCGGCGGGATGCCGGCGCCGCGCGAGCTCTCGGCGAATTTCGCGAGCGGCCCGACGCCGCTCGACCAGATTTCCTCGCAGCGCATGACGTTCGCCGCCTCGTCGAGCTGGAAATAGCGCCCGCAATCCCAGTTCTCGGCCTGACAGATCGCCTGCATCACCGCGCGCAAGGCGTCGGGGATGCTCTTCGCGTCCGCGAGATCGCGCGCCACGGCGTGCTCGAGCGCGACCAGGCGCTCCTCGCGCCGCCGCTCCGTGAGTTCGCGTCCGACGCCGCGGTAGCCGAGGAATTCGCCGCTCGCTCCGTAGACCGGCTCGCCGCTGACCGACAGGAAGCGCACCTCACCGTCGGGGTCGATGCGGCCCATCTCGAAATCGCGGAACGGCTTTCGAGCCTCGAGTGCGGCGCGGTGCGCCGCCCAGCCGGCGGCGTCCGGATGGATTGACGGCCGGTCCCAACGTGCTTTGCCGAGCACCGGCTCGCTTGCCGGGCGGTGCTTCTCGGCGTGCGTCGTGCGCGTGATGCGGTGCTCGGCGTCGGTCTCCCAATAGAAGTCCGACGACAGCTCGACCAGGCTGCGGAAGCGCTCCTCGCTGTCGCGCATCACGGCTTCCGCCTGCTTGCGCTGCACGAACTGGCCGAGCTGGCGTGCGATCACGCCCATCGCCCGCAGCAGGCGCTCGTCGGGTTCGCGGGCGTTGCGCGAGGTCAGCGCGATTACGCCGATCGTGCGCGCGTCGGATATGACCGGGCAGAGAAAAGAGCCGCGCGACCAGCCTTTCGGCGCGAGCAACGCGCGCGCGTCGTTCTGCGTGTCGGGCACCCAGAGCGGCTCGCCGCTTGCCCAAGTGGTGCCGACCAGGCCCGCGCCCGGCGTCAGCGCGAGGTGCTGCGAATCGGCGACGAAGCGCTCCACTTCCGGGGTACCCCCCGACCACGACTCCTGCATGCGCATCACGCCGCCGCCCGTGTCGAGGCCGAAGTAACGCCCGCAGTCCCAGCCTTCGGCCTGGCAGATCGCCCGCAGTACTCCCTGCAGCGCCGAAGACACGCTGTCGGCTTCGGCGAGAACGCGCGTCACGGCGTGCTCCAGCCGCAGCCGCTACTCCGCGCGCTTCTGCTCGGTGATGTCGCGCCCGATGCCGCGGTAGCCCTTGAACTGGCCGTCCGCATCCAACACCGGCTCGCCGCTGATCGAGAGCCAGCACGTGCTGCCGCCGGGCGCCGGACGCTGCATCTCGAAATCGCGGAACGGCTCGTGGCGCTCGAGCTGCGCGCGGTGCTGCGCCCAGTCGCCGTCGCTGAGGTTCAGCGCCGGCTGGTCCCAGCGCCGGCGGCCGAGATAGGCGGAAGCATCGAGCCCGGTCCTTTCGCCGAGCGGGCTCGACATGAACGCCAGGCGAAACTCGGCATCCTGCTCCCAGTACCAGTCCGACGAGAGCTGCGTGAGCTTGCGGAAGCGCTCCTCGCTCGCCTGCAGGGCCTGCTCGGCAAGCCGCTGCGCGCTGATGTCGCGAGTGATGCCGAGCACGAGATTCTCGCCGTTCGCATCGTCGCGCAGCTGCACGACGCGCGTTTCCATCCACCGGCGCGTGCCGCGCAGGCCGACGATTTCGAACTGCAGGCTGCCCCGCTCGCCCGCTGCCGCGCGGCGCGTGAGGCCGCGGAAGGCCTCGCGGTGTTCCGCGACAACCAGGTCGAGCACGCAGCGTCCGCGCACCACCTCGAGGTCGTCCGCCTCGATCATGCGCAGTCCCGCCGGGTTCATGTCGATGAGATTGGCTTCGGCGTCGAGCAGCTTCACGCACTCGGGCTCGGCATTCACGATGGCGCGCAGCCTTGCTTCGCTCGAGCGCAGCGAATGCAGCGTGCGCGCCTGCAGGGCGGCAAGGCGCACCGGGCGCTCGAGCGAGCCGTCGGCGAGCTGCCCTTTGAGGAGGTAGTCGTAAGCGCCGCTCTGAACCGCGCGGGCACGCAACTCCGCGCTCTCGTCGACCGTCAGCGCGATCACCGGGTGGTCGCAGACGCGCACCAGTGCGGCGATGGTCTCGGCCGCCGCCGAGTCGGGCAGATGCAAATCGGCGATGACGAGGTCGTAGCGCTCGCGCGAGAGCCGCTCGAGCGCTTCGGCGAGCGTCGTCGCGATCTGCGTGCGGCACTGGACCGACCTGATCGCGGCGAGGTGCCCCTCGACCATCATGGCCGAGACGCGTTCGTCCTCGACCAGCAGGACGCGAACGCTGCCCAGGACCTCCCCTTGCGCTGCCGCACTCCCTCCCATGTTTAGGAGGATACCGTGGCTGGCAGCGTCCCGGAATGACTCGGGTTCCTGCGGCTCACAGAATCTTGCGTATCGCGCGGCAATGTAAGGAATACACGCCGGCGCCGTGTGCGTTAATGCCTGCGCCGCCCTCGGCTCAGGGAATCAGGCCCGGCTCGAGCCGATAGCAGAATTCGGCGATCTCTCGAGGGCGCGTCCACCACACCCGAGCGGCCCCCGCGTGGCCGAGACAATGCCGCAAGGCGGCGCGCAAGCGCCGCAGGCGGAAGGGCTGACCGAAGATGTAGCTGTGGATCGAGACGTTCATCACGAGCGGATGGCGCTCGCACTGCTCGAGCATCTCGTCGAACTGCTCGACCAGCATGTCGCAGAAGTCCGCCGCGTCCTGCTTGCGGTGCACGATCGCCTGCGAATCGTTGAGCTCGATCGGATAGGGCATCGCGAGGAGCGGCCCGGCGCGCGTGCGCAGCCATACCGGCTGGTCGTCCATCGGCCAGTCCATCAGGTACTTGTAGCCGAGCTCCTTCAGGAGGTCGGGCGTGTGCGCTGTCTCGTAGGCGCCCGAGCCCATCCAGCCGGCGGGCGGCGCGCCTTCGTGGCGCGCGATCGTCTCGGTCACTTCGCGCAGGATGCGCTCCTCGTCGGGCTGCCACAGGCCGCGCAGGTTTTCGGCATTGGTGCGGCCATGCGCCACCACCTCATCGCCGCGCTTGCGGATCGCCGCCATGACCTGCGGCGCGTACTCGTAGACCAGGCTGTTGGTGTTGTGTGCCGCCGGCAGCGCAAGCTCGTCGAAGAGCTCGAGCAGTCGCCACACGCCGATGCGGTTGCCGTAGTCGCGCCAAGAATAGTTGCGATGGGTCTGCGGCTCGCCGGTCTTGGCCGGATCGTGTCCGAGGCCGGCGCCGAAAGCGAACCACTCGACATTGGTGGTGATGACGAACGCGAGTCGCTTGCCGTCCGGCCAGCTGTAGTCGCGCCGCTCCGGCAGCGGCACGTAGTCGTACCGGCTGTGCTGGGGCAGCAGCGCGCGTTTCTCCATACCTAGAGATTCATCTCCAGCGCGTAGAGGCCGCCGGCATGGCGGTCGACGGCGAACACGATGCCGCGGTCATCGACGAACACGTCGTTGATCTGCACCGCGCCGACGTGGGACCCCTCGGGCGCCGGCGGCACGAAGTAGGCGATCTCGCGCGGCTCGAAAGGATCGCGCACGTCGTAGGCCCGGACGCCCGCGTTGAAGAAGGTGCCGAGCACGATGTCCTCGGAGCGCCACGCGCCCATGGCCGGCGGATTCTCGTGCACGTTGTGCGCGCCGCAGCGCCCGCCCTGGTGCAGCAATGGCTTGACGCCCGCCACCGGCAGCGTGCCGATGCTGACGAGATTGCGCTCGTCGCGCGCATCCAGCAGCCAGACGAGCTTCGGCCAGTCGGCGCCGTCGTTCTGGATCGACTCGTCGGTGACCACCAGCAGCTCGCGGCTGAAGAGCGGCAGCACGGTATGCGTGAAGCCGTTGTACGGCGGCGAATTCGCCCAGCGCGAGACGAGCTGCGGCCGGCTGCGGTCGGCAATGTCGAGCACCATCATGCCGCCGTCGAGATAGCCGAGATAGCAGCGATCGGGCCGCTCGGGATAGACGTTGGTGTTGTGCGCGCGGAATCCAGCGTCGTGTTTGGCCGCGAGGCGCCGCGGCGGCGGCGCCTCGTCGCCTTGCATCGTTCCGGGCAAGTGCCAGCGCCCGAGCGCCACCGGCTTTGCCGGGGTGCTCACATCGACGATGCGGTAGATCTGATCGTCCTTCAGATCGCGCGGCTTGAGCTCGGGATCGCCGCAGGCCATGTGCACGGTCTTGCCGTCGACGAACCACAGCGCGTGGCAGCCGCGCGAATGCGGCCCGGACGCATCGAACATCGCGATCGAGCGCGGACGCTCCGGCTCGGAGATGTCGAACAACTCGAAGCCGGCGGGCTTGAGCCCCCACTCGCTCACCTGATAGGCCACCGCCATGAGCTCGCCCGAGACCTCGAGGGAGTTCGAGCGCATCTTTGCGTGCGGCAGGTCGGTCTGCACGATGACCCGGGGCTTGCGCGGATCGGTGACGTCGACGGCGGTGAAGTTCTTCGGCGCGCTTTCGTGCGCGAGCCACAGTACGCGGCGGCCGCCGCGCGCGAGCTGCAGCGACATGCCTTCGCCCATGCCGCCGTAGCCGTTGAGCCGGTGCTGCGAGATGAGCTTCATGTTCGATTGCATGGAGCGCTACCATAGCAGACGATGAAACGAATTCTCGCCGCCGCGCTCGTGACGTTCGCAACCGCCGCGCCCGCGCAAAGCTGGCCCGCCCGCCCCGGCGCCAAGGCCGCATAGCGTGGAAACCGTTCTCGTCGGCCCTGCCCCGCGCATCGCGGTCTCGTTCGCGGGCAGCGGGCCGCTGGTGCTGTTCCTGCACGGCATTCGCGGCAACCGGCGCAACTGGTTCGGGCAGATCGAGGCCTTCTCGGCGGCGAACTTCACCGCCGCCGCCTGGGACGCGCGCGGCTACGGCGAATCCGACGACTACGCCGGAGGGCTGCAGTTCGATCATCTCCCCGGCGATGTCCTCAGGGTGGTCGAGCATTTCGGCGCCCGGAAGATCCATCTCGTGGGCCTGTCGATGGGCGGGCGCATCGCACGCAACGTCGCGCTGCGCTTTCCCGAGCGCCTGCACTCGCTCACCCTCGTCGCCACGACCCCGGGCTTCGACGCGCTTTCGGCCGACGCGGTGCGCCGCTTCGTCACCGAGCATCGCACGCGCACCGCGGAGACCGTGCGGCGCCTGATCGGCAGCCGCGCGCGCCCGGAGACGTTCGAAGAGCTGGCCGACAGCCTGGCGCGGGTGCGCGAGGAGTCCTACCGCAAGACGCTCGTGGCGTCGGTCGCGCAGGATCGCGACGCGCCGATCGAGAAGATCCGCGTCCCGACGCTGGTCGTTGCCGGCGACGAGGACAAGGTCTACCCGCTGCAGCTCGCGCGCGAACTGGCGCAGCGCATCCCCGGCGCGGAGCTGGTCATCATGAAAGGCGCCGGCCATCTGCCGAACATCGAGCGGCCCGAGCGCTTCAACGAGATCCTGCTCGACTTTCTCAAACGGAGATCCTCATGAGCTCGCAGAAAAGAGTCGCAGTCGTCACCGGCGCCGGCACCGGCATCGGCAAATCCGCCGCGCTCGCCCTTCTCAAGGACGGCTACCACGTAGCGCTCGTCGGGCGGCGCAAGGAGCTGCTGGAGAAGACAGCCGTCGATTCGGGCGCGAAAGAGCGCGCCATGGTGCTGCCTGCCGATATCACCCGGCCCGAGAATGTCCACTCGGTGTTTGCGAAGGTCAAGGACCAGTGGGGCCGGCTCGACGTCCTCTTCAACAACGCCGGCATGGGCGCGCCGGCGGTGCCGATGGAAGAGCTGCCGCTCGAGACCTGGCGCGCCGTGGTGGAGATCAACCTCAACGCGATGTTCATGTGCACGCAGGAGGCGATCCGCATCATGAAGGCGCAGGATCCCAAGGGCGGGCGCATCATCAACAACGGCTCGATTTCGGCGCACGCGCCGCGGCCGCTGTCGGTCGCCTACACCGCGACCAAGCACGCGGTCACCGGGCTCACCAAGTGCATCTCGCTCGACTGCCGCAAGCACGACATCGCCTGCGGCCAGATCGACATCGGCAACGCCGCGACCGAGATGACCGAGCGCATGACCAAGGGCGTGCCGCAGCCGAACGGCAGCACCATGGTCGAGCCGCGCATGGACGTGAAGCACGTCGGCAGCGCGGTGCTCTATATGGCCAGCCTGCCGCTCGATGCCAACGTGCAGTTCATGACCATCATGGCCAGCAAGATGCCGTTCGTCGGGCGCGGCTGAGGAGCGCCCCGCCGGCGGGCATACAATGCCCGCGGGGAAGGGAGGATAGTCGCCTGCAGCTTGGCGGAACCGATTTGCGCCAGTGGCTGCGCCAGCCGGCCGCGTGGACGATTCTCGGCATCGGCGCCGTGGTGTCGCTCTTCGCCTGGCGCTCGCTCACCACTGAAGTCGAGCACGCGGCGCGCGCGAGCTTCAACGCGGTCGCCGCCGAATCGCGCAACGCGATCCAGTCCCGGCTGCGCGACTATCGCGTCATCCTGCTCGGCCTGCAGGGCCTGCTCGAGGCGAAGCCCGACCTCGACCGCGTTGGTTTCGAGCGCTATATCGAGAACCTGACCTCCGCGCACAGCGCGGGCCAGGTGCGCTCGTTCAGCTATGCGCGGCGCGTGCCGCGTGCGTTGAAAGACGAATACGAGAAGGCGGTGCGCGCCGACACGAGCTTGCATCCGGCGGGCTACCCGCAGTTCGCGGTGCGCCCGCCGGGAGCGCGCCACGAGTACGTGGTGATCCACTACGTCTCGCCGTACAAGGGCAACGAAAGAGGCTTGGGGCTCGACCTGATGGCCGATCCGGAAAGGCGCCAGGTCGTCGAGCGCACGCGCGACACGGGCGAGATCGTCGCCACCGGACCGATCACCCTCGTCTCCACGGGCGAGCGCGCGGTGAGCATGCGCCTCGCCGTGTATCGCACCGACGCCATGATCACCAGCCTCGACCTGCGCCGCGAGATGTTCGGCGGCGTCGCCAACATCACGTTCAGCGTGCGCGACGTCGCCGCCGACATCGTCGCGCGCCACGCTTCGTCCGCGCTGCAGCTGCGCGTACTCGACGGCGGCGAGGCGCTGTACGAAAGCAGCGCTGCGCCGGCGGCCGCGGGCGCGTTCCGCGTCACGACGCCGCTGGAAGTCGGCGGCCGCGAGTGGCGGCTCGAATTCAGCGCGCCGCCGGAGCGCTTCCGCACCGCGGGCGACGCGCTGATGCCCTGGCTCGCGCTCATCGGCGGACTCGCCATCAGCGTGCTGCTGGCGGGACTGGTGGGCTCGCTCGCCACCTCGACGCGGCGCGCGCGCCGCATCGCCCGCGAGATTACGGAAGACCTGCGCCAGAGCCAGGCCGAACTGCTCGAAGCGCAGCGCAAGACGGAGCTGCTCATTGAAACGCTGCCCAATCCGGTGTTCTTCAAGGGCATCGACGGGCGCTACCTCGGCGTCAACAGGGCCTGGGAAGTCTTCTTCAAGCGGCCGCGGGCCTCGATCATCGGTCGCCCGGTGCACGATCTCTATCCGCATGCGCCCGAGATCGCCCAGCGTATGCACGCTGCCGACCAAAGCCTGTGGGCCGAGCCGGGCACCCAGACCTACGAGGCCTCGCTGACGCTGCCCGACGGCACGCAGCGCGACACGATCTACTACAAGGCGACCTTTACCGGTCCGCAGGGCGCCGTCGCCGGCCTGATCGGCACGATCATCGACATCACCGAGCGCAAGCAGGCGGAAAAGCGCCAGGCGATGGAGCATGCCGTCACGCGCCTGCTCGCGAGCGCCGACACTTCCGGTGCCGCGCTGCCGCAAGTGATCCGCATCATCTGCGAATCCGTAGGCTGGACCTGCGGCGCGCTCTTGCGTCCGGAGCCGCAGTCCAAGCAACTGCGTTATGCGATCGGCTGGGGCGCGGAGTCGGCCGAAATCCAGCAACAGCTAATGGCGGCGGCGAGGGACAAGGTTGACGGCGCCATCAGCTTCCCGCTCCTGCTTGGCACCGAGGTGCTGGGCGTGCTCGCCTTCCTCGGCGCGGCGCACGCGCCGGACCCGCAGCTCATGGCGATGATGCAGTCGATCGGCAGCCAGGTCGGCCAATACCTGCAGCGCAAGCAGGCCGAGGATGCGCTGCGCTTCGTCGCCACGCACGACTCGCTCACCGGCCTGCCCAATCGCATCATGTTCGGACAGCGCCTCGATCACGCCTTGACGCAGGCCAAGCGCCACGGGCGGCGCCTCGCGGTGCTGTTCATCGACCTCGACCGCTTCAAGAACATCAACGACACGCTCGGCCACGAGTTCGGCGACACCTTGCTGCGCGACGTCGCCCAACGCCTCACGCAGAGCGTGCGCGCAAGCGACACCATCGGCCGCCTCGGCGGCGACGAGTTCGTGGTGCTGCTCGAAGAAGTCAGCGCGCCGATGCTCATCGTCGGCGTGGCGCAGAAGCTGATCGCCGCGCTCGCGCAGGGCTTCCCGCTGGCCGGCAAGGAATATCACGTCTCCGCCAGCATCGGCGTCAGCACCTACCCCGACGACGCGCAGGACGCCCAGGAGCTGCTCAAGAACGCCGATATCGCGATGTACCGCGCGAAGGAACAGGGCCGCAATACGTTCCAGTTCTACGCCGCACAGCACAACATCCACACGGTTGAGCGCCTGACGCTCGAATCGGGGCTGCGCCGCGCGCTCGAGCGCGGCCAGCTCGTGCTGCACTACCAGCCGCAGGTCGACCTCGCCAGCGGCCGCATCGTCGGATTCGAGGCGCTGGTGCGCTGGCAGCACCCGGAGCTCGGCCTGCTGCCGCCGGCGAGCTTCATTGCGATTGCCGAGGAGACCGGCCTGATCGTGCCGATCGGGCAATGGGTGATGCATGCCGCCTGCGCCACGCAGCGCGCGTGGCGCGAAGCCGGCCACGCGCCGCTGCGCATGTCGGTGAACCTGTCGCCGCGCCAGTTCCTGCACAGCGGGCTGATCGACGATATCGCCGGACTGGTGCGCGCGAGCGCGGCAGACGCGGCGTTTCTCGAGCTTGAGATCACCGAAGGCATGGTGATGCAGGACCCGGAGCGCGCGGGCAGCCTGCTGCGGGAAATCCGCAACATCGGCGGCGTGCGCATCGCCATCGACGATTTCGGCACCGGCCATTCCTCGCTCGCCTACCTCAAGCGCTTCCCGGTGGACAACCTCAAGATTGACCGCTCCTTCATCGCCGATATCCCGGCCGACCGCGGCGACGCCGCGATCACCCAGGCGATCATCGCCATGGGCCACAGCCTGGAGATGAAGGTGATCGCCGAAGGCGTCGAGACGCAAGCGCAGTACGACTTCCTCGTCGCCCAGGGTTGCGACGAGTACCAGGGCTATTTCTTCAGCAAGCCGGTGCCCGAAGCGCAGGCGCGCGCGCTGCTGCCGGCCGCGGCGCTAGGCGAGCCTCAGATTCGCTTCACTGCGCGCTGATCTTCGCGTCGCGAATCAGCCTGCCATAGCGCTCGAGATCCGCGCGGATCAGCGCGGCGAGTTCCTCGGGCGTGCCGGTGACGATATCGTTGCCGCCCTGCACGGCGATGCGCTCGTGCACGTCCGGCGCGCGCATCGCCTTCACGATCTGCGCATTTAGCCTCTGCACCACCGCGCGCGGCGTTCCCGCTGGGGCGAGCACCCCCTGCCATTGCGACATGTCGAAGCCGGCGAAGCCCGCCTCCTGCAGCGTCGGCACCTCGGGGAGGGACGACGCCCGCTTCGCGCTCGACACCGCAAAGGCGCGCAGCTTCCCGGCCCGCACATGCGGCACCGAGGTGATCACCGTGTCGAACATGAACGCGAGCTGCCCGCCGAGGAGATCGGCGAGCGCCGGCGCGCTGCCCTTGTACGGGATATGGTTGAAGCGCGTCCCGGTCGCGAGGCCGAAGAGCTCGGCGGCAAGATGGTTGCCGCCGCCGATGCCGGTCGAGCCATACGCTAGGCCGCCAGGTTTCGCCCGCGCCGCCGCGACCAAGTCCGCGATGGTTTTGTACGGCGCATCGGCGCGCGTCACCAGGACGTACTGGTACACGGCGCACTGCGCTACGGGCGCCAGATCGCGCACCGGATCGTAGGGCACCTGCGGATAGAGCACCGGGTTCACCACGATCGGCCCGCTCGCCACGGCGAGCAGCGTGTAGCCATCAGGCGCGCTCTTCGCTACGAAGTCGGTGCCGATGCCACCGTTCGCGCCGGGCTTGTTCTCGACCACGAAGCTCTGCTTCAGCGCCTCGGTGAGCTTCTGCGAGAGCGTCCGCGCCCAGATGTCCGCGTTGCCGCCGGCGACGTAAGGCACGACGACGCGCACCGGCTTGTTCGGAAAGTCCTGCGCCGCCGCCGGGCTCGCGACGAGCGCGAGAAACAGGATGAGCAGTGGTTTCATCGGCGCTTATGATAGGCCAGTGCAAACGCTCGACCGCTCGCACCATGCGCCCGCGCAGCCGCTGCCGCCGCACGCGGCCGATTGCCACATGCATGTGTTCGAGCCTTTCGAGCTTTACCCGCTTGCGCCGGAGCGCGCCTACAACGTCTGCGAAGCGCCGCTCCCAGCGCACGAGCGCATGAAGCAGCAAGTGGGTCTCGAGCGCACGGTGTTCGTGCAGGCGAGCGGCCACGGTACCGACAACCGTGCAATGCTCGCTGCGCTCGCCGAGCTCGGACCGCGCGGCCGCGGCGCGGCGGTGGTCGCGCCGCAAACGCCGCTCGCCGAGCTGCAGCGCTTGCACAAGAGCGGCGTGCGCGGCCTGCGGCTCAACCTCTATACCTTCACCGGGCGCCACGTCGGAGAACCGGCGGTGCTGCTGCGAACCTACGAGCGTCTCGTCGCCCCGCTCGGCTGGCACCTGCAGCTCTTCTGCGATCCCGCTACGCTCACCACGCTCGCTTCGCCCATCGAGCGCTGCAGCGTACCGGTGGTCATATCAGCCGGTGTTCCAGACGGTGCTCGCGCTCGCGTCCACCGGGCGCGCGTGGGTCAAGCTCGCGGGCGCCGACCGCATCACGCGCAGCACCGCCCGCCTTGCCGATGCCATCCCCTTCATGCGCGCGCTCGCGCAATCGACGCCGCAGCAGCTGGTGTGGGGCACGGACTGGCCGAACATCGGCTTCCATGCCCGCCAGCAGGTGCACGACGACCAGGTGCTGGCGCATCGCCAGCTCGACGCGGGCGAGCTGCTCGATCTGCTGGCCGAGGCCGTTCCCGACGCCGGGGTGCGCCACGCAATCCTGGTGCACAACCCCGAGCGGCTTTACGGTTTCTAGTCTTCGATGCTCTGGTAAGCCTCGGGACGAAAGCGCGGCGTGCAGATCGCGAAGAACACCAGGTCGTGCTCGCCCAGGTTGGTGATGCGCTGCCGGCAAAGCGGCGGAATCAGCACCACGTCGCCCGCGCTCACCTCATGCGCCGGCAGCTCGCCGACCTCGACACGCCCGCGCCCCTCGAGAATTACATAGCGCTCGGTCGTCCCCACCAGCCGATGCCACCGCGTGGTGACGCCGCGCGAGACGCGGGCAAGCGCGATCGAGGCCTCCGGATCCTCCGGCGTATTCGCGAGCTCGGTGATGTAACAGCGCTCGGGTGTGTAGAACTCGGCGCTGCGGTCGACCGGCCAGATGGTGGGCTTCACGCGCCAAATATCATGGCAGGGCGCGTTTCGCTCCGCTACCTCGGCGCAGCTTCGCGGCGAGGTCGCCGCGCTCGCCGATTTCCACATGGTCAAGCTGCAGCCAGGCCCGCAGCTCTTGTAGTTCCTGCGCGAGCGCCGGGATGACGCGCCGCGCGTCGTGTCCCGGCTCGAGATGCGCGCTGCGCACCACCAGGACTTTTCGTTTGCGGTCGGCCTTGAGGTCGCAGCGCGCGACTAGCCTATCGGCGAGCAGGAACGGGAACACGTAGTAGCCGTACACGCGCTTCGCGATCGGCGTGTAGATCTCGATCGTGTAATTCATCCCGAAGAGCCGCCGCAGGCGCCGACGATCCCAGACCAGGGAGTCGAACGGCGTGACGAACGCGCGCGCCTCGACGGTGCTCGGCGGCTTGACGCCGGGAAAGGCGTACGCCTGCTCCTTCCAGCCGTCCACGCGCGCGGGCACGAGCCGTCGCTCCTCCACTAGCTCGGACAGGAGCCGCGGGGCGACCGGCTTCGCGCGCTGGCCGATCGCGCGAGCCCAGCGCCACGGCACGGGCCCGGAGCGATCGCTCCAGCCGTCGATGTAGAAGTAGCTGGTGAGATCATCAAAGGTGCCCACGCCGCAAGCTTTTGCGGCGAGCACGATAAGCTGCTTCATCGCCTGATCGCGCGGCGGCGCCGGCGCTTCGCGCGTTTCCCGAGGAATGACGCGCTCCGCGAGATCGTAGAGCCGCTCGAAGCCGCGCCGCCCGGCGATGGCGAGGAGCCCGGTGTCGAAGAGATGCTCGAGGGTTTTCTTGCCGATGCTCCAGCCCCACCAGCTGCCCCCGCGCTTGCCGGGACTGGAGAGCTCGGCGGCCGCGATCGGCCCGCGCTCGGCGACCTCCGCGTACACCCTCGCCATGTAGGCGCCGCGCCGCAAGCGCATGTATCGCTGCGTCCACTCGGCGTGCTTGTCCATGCGATAGCGCAGTAGCGGATAAAGCGAGACCGGCAGCAGGCACGCGGCGTGACCCCAGTACTCGAAAAGCTCGCGCTTCTCATAGACGAGTGCGTCGAGCGCCGCGACCGGATAAGGCCCCAGCCGCGCGAACGCCGGCACATAGTGCGCACGCGCGAGCACATTCACCGAGTCGATCTGGAAGGCGTGGATCTGCGCTGCGAGCCGGCGCAGATGGTCGATCGTCGGCTTGGCGGGCCTGGCACCGAAGCCCTGTGATGCGACCGCGAGGCGCCGCGCCTCCGGCAGCGACAGGGTCAGTACGCGAGGCGCAGGCCGAGCAGACGTTCGCACTTTTCGATCACGTAGCGCACCTTGTCGCGCAACACTGGGTCGTTGGTGCGCTTGAGGTGCGTGGCGACAACGGCCGGCTCGAGGAGCAGCAACGCGAAGAGCTCGGCGCGCTCTTCATGCGGATAGGTTTCGGAATACGCGTTGAGGAAGCCGGGCCTGCCGCTGCCGATCGCCGAGCGATTCATGCGCTCGCCGTAGCTCTCGGCGTACCCGGCGCCGAAGCGCTGCCGCCATTGCGCATCCTCGTAAGTGTTGAAGCGATATTCGATCAGGTGATAGAGCTCGTGCAGAAAAAGGTGCTGCACATCCCCAGGGTTAGTGCCGCCCTCGCCCACGTCGAGCATCAAGAGGTCGAGCGGCGGCACCGGGATGCCACCGATCCTTTGCGTTCCGGCCATGGCACGGCTGCACAGGATGGCGTAGCGCAATCTCAGCCTGCGCAGCGAGGCATCCGGCAGCTTGGCGAACGCCGGGGCGATGCTGCGTGCGATGGCACGGCTTGCGTCGCGTGACACGGCCCCGCAGAAATATCGTCCGCCGCCCGGCCGGGTATCCCTCTCGACATAGCCGATGTTGATGCCCAGCGTGCCGAGCCGCGGCTCCAGCGCCGCCGCATCGAGCAGGCGCAGGCTATCGATGTACGTCTCCTTCGCGGCCTGCTGCTCCGAGACGTTCTGCGCTTGGGCAACGCCGAGCGCGGCGAGCATGAGAGCGAGAAGGAGGGGCGCGGTCAACATGCGCCCACACTATCTCAGAGGTGGTCGCTCATCCAGGCGGCCGTGCGCACCGCGCCGCCGAAGCTGTAGAGGTGGACGCCGACCACGTTGCTCGGCTCGCGGTTGCGGGTGTAGCGGGCGAGCGCGACGAGCTGGTCGCGCGGGTCGGTGTTGGTGACGAGCTTGGCGATGCCGCTGCCGAGGCTGCGCAGCGCGCGCAGCGACGCACTCACGCCGCAGCGCTGCGCATAGCGCAGCAGCGCGGCGGGATCGGCGGGGCCGGCGATGCCGACGTAGACCGGTAGGCTCGGCCACAGCCGGGCCAGCGTCGCACAATAGTCCACCACGCGCGCCGGGGCGAAGGAGAACTGGGTCAGGACGTAAACGCCGATCGACTGCGCCGCGGCCAGCTCGAGCTTGCGCGCGAGCGCCTTCTCCAGGGCGTTGAGCGAGATGCGGGGGTGACCTTCCGGATATCCCGCGACACCGATCTCGCGCACGCCGCAGTCCGCGAGCAAACCCTCCTCGAGAATCTGCAGGCTGTCGACAAATGGGCCCTTCGGCCGCGGCTCGTCGCCGCCGAGGAGCAGCACTCGATGGACGCCGTATTCGCTCGAAGCCCGGCGCAGGAAGGTCCGAAACTCATCGCGGTTGAGAATGCGCCGCGCCGAGACATGCGGCACCGGATCGAGGCCGGCGTCGCGGATCGCGGCGATCGCCTCGAGCGTGCGCGCGAGCGGCAGGCCGGGCAGCGATGGGATGTAGACGCAGCTGCCCGCGGGGAGCAGCGTGCCGACGTCCTTCGCGCGGTGCAGCTCGCGCGGCGAGATCTCCACCGAGCCCGCCGCCACGAGCTCGGAGATCCTCGGATCCAGCCGTGGTTCAGTCGCGCTTGCGGGATACGACATAGGACTCATCCTGGAACCAGAGGCTGCCGTGCTTCTGCAGCACTTCGCGCGTGGCGTCGAGGTAGCGGCTGTCGCGCAGCGCTTCGCCGAGGCGCAAGTCGTCGATCTGCGCGACATAGATCGCGGCGTTCCACGCGGCGAACAGCGTGGAGGTGCCGATGCTCGACGAGATCTCGGACGGCAGCGTGTGCATGTCGTAGCGGAAGATGGCGCGTGCGTCCGCGTAGGCGTTGAAGTTGTAGCGGCGCGCGTCGCGGCCGAGCTCGGTCTTCGTGGCGCGCATCAGGTCGTGGCGGCTCTGCGTGAACGGGTTCTCGCCCGGCCAGACCTGCTGCACGATTTCCAGGCCGGGGTCGTGCCCGTAGGAATGGATGCCGAGCAGCCGCCCGCCTTTGCCGAGCGCACGCACCAGCGGCGTCACGACCTTCTGCGCCTTGAACTCGAGCGGCGCGCGCGCGCGGTAGGGCTGCGAGGCGATGACCATGTCGTACTCGGCTTTGCCCTCACCGCGCTTCGGGATCACGTTCTCGAGCAGGAATCGATAGTCTTCCCGGTACAGGACCAGCGCGGTGGGGTGCTCGTAGATCGGGTTGCCGCTCTTCGGGCTGTGCCGCGCCTGCCAGTTCTTGGCGAGGAACGGCTCGAGCGCCGCGATCTGCTCGCTGAAGTCGTGCGACGTCGTGCCGGTGAGCGCGGCCTCGTGCCATACCATGGCGGTGGCGTGCTCGACGGCGCGCGGCTGCAGCCACGGCGCCTCGCTGTAATACATGTTGGTGACGACGAGCACCGTGGCGGGATGCTCGAAGAACCGATCGGCCATCTTGCGCAAGCTGAGGCGCACGTCCTCGAGGCTGATCTCCTTGCCGACGATGTAGAACGGCACGGTCGGAAAGCGCCGGTGCATCTCGCGCATGACGCGCGCGAGCACGGTGCCATCGCCCATGCCGGCGTCGAACAGGCGCACCGCCGGCGGCCGCGGGTGGATCTGGCCGAGCTCGAGCCCGACGCGGCGCGCGATGACGTCCTTCTCGCTGCAGGTGTTGACGAACAGGAGATACTTCTGGCGGTTGTCGAAGAAGCGGAAATTGGTCTCGGGATCGGCTTTCTGCGCCGGCGCGCTCGTGCGGCGCACGGCCCCGGCGTGGATCAGCGGCATCAGCTCGGGCGGCGACTCGCCCGCTCCGCTCGCGCCGTGCTTCACCATGAAATCGTTGACGCGCGTCAGCGTCTCCGGCGTGACGCGCGCGCCGTCGCGCAGGCGCGCGACGAACTTGCCGTCGTTGACCGCGCGTCGGCCGAAAGTCGACTCCGCCATGCCGGTGCGTCGGCAAAAATCAGAGATGCTGCCGAGTAGAGTCCCGCCTCCTGCCTGCACTCCATCCTCCGTAACAGGACTGCGGGAAAATGGTGCGCGCACTAGTGGTGGGACATCAACCACGCGCTGCGTCCCGTGAAAAGTGGGATGCTGCCCATTCTTAATAATCAATGCCTTCCGTCCTAGAGCTGATAGGCAACACCCCGATGATCGAGGTCGCGCGCCTCGACACCGGCCGCTGCCGCCTGTTCCTCAAGCTCGAGAACCAGAACCCGGGCGGCTCGATCAAGGACCGCATCGCGCTGTCGATGATCGAGGCGGCCGAGCGCGAAAAGAAGATCCAGAAGGGCTCGCTGATCGTCGAGGCCACCGCAGGCAACACCGGGCTCGGCCTTGCGCTGGTCGCGGCGCAGAAGGGCTATCGCCTGCTCATCGTGGTGCCCGACAAGATGAGCCAGGAAAAGATCTTCCACCTGAAGGCGCTCGGCGCCGAGGTGCAGCTCACGCGCTCCGACGTGACGAAGGGGCACCCCGAGTACTACCAGGACAAGGCGGCGCGCATCGCGCGCGAGACGCCAGGGGCGTTCTACGTGAACCAATTCGGCAACGAGGCGAATCCCTGGGCGCACGAGCACACCACGGGGCCGGAGATCTGGGAGCAGATGGAGCACCAGCTCGACGCGATGGTTTGCGGCGTGGGCACCGGCGGCACCCTCACCGGCCTCGGGCGCTTTTTCGCCAAGGTGGCGCCGCAAGCCGAGATGGTGCTCGCCGATCCGCAAGGCTCGATCCTCGCGCCGCTCATCAAGACGGGTAAGGCGCCGGACCACGTCGGCAGCTGGCTGGTGGAGGGCATCGGCGAGGACTTCGTGCCGCCGGTGTGCGACCTGTCGCTGGTGAAGAAGGCCTACGCCATCCCGGATCGCGAGGCCCTGCTCACCTGCCGCGAGCTGCTGCGCAAGGAAGGCGTGATGGCCGGCACCTCCACCGGCACGCTGGTCGCCGCGGCGCTGCGCTACTGCCGAGAGCAGACGACGGCCAAACGCGTGGTTACGCTGGTCTGCGACAGCGGCAACAAGTACCTCTCCAAGGTCTACAACGACTTCTGGATGCTCGACCAGGGCTTCGTCGAGCGCGAGCGCTTCGGCGACCTGCGCGATCTCATCAGCCGCCGGCACCACGACCATGCGGTGGCGACGGTCAGCGCCGACGAGAAGGTGCTCGCGGCGTACCAGCGCATGAAGCTCTACGACGTATCGCAGCTCCCGGTGCTGCGCGACGGCCGCATCGTCGGTATCGTCGATGAAGAGGACATCCTGCTCGAGGTGTACGACAATCCGCAGCATTTCAACGAGCCGGTGACCCAAGCGATGGCGAGCAACCTCATTACCGTCCCGCCGAGCGCCTCGATCGAGCAACTGATGGAGATTTTCAAGCGCGGCATGGTCGCGATCGTCGTCGACGGCGAGGAATTTCTCGGCTTCATCACGCGTATCGACCTGCTGAACTGGCTGCGCCGCCGCTTGGACGACAAATGAAATTCGACACCAAGGTGGTGCACGCCGGACAGGAGCCCGATCCGCGCACCGGCGCGGTGATGACGCCGATCTACGCCACCTCGACCTATGCGCAGGCGAGCCCCGGCGAGCATCAGGGCTACGACTACGCGCGCACGCGGAACCCGACGCGCGATGCGCTCGAAGCCTGCATCGCCGAGCTCGAAGGTGGCGATACCGGCTTCGCCTTCGCGTCGGGCATGGCTGCGATCGGCACCATCCTGGAAACCCTGGACGCGGGGTCGCATGTCGTGTGCATGCACGATCTCTACGGTGGCAGCTATCGCATCTTGGAGAAAGTCAGGAAACGCTCGGCGGGCCTGCAGGCGACTTTCATCGACCTCTCGGACAGCAAGGCACTGGAGCCGGCGATCCGCCCGAACACGCGCATGCTGTGGATCGAGACGCCCACCAATCCGCTGCTCAAGCTCGTCGACCTCTCCGCGGTGGCGGAGATCGCGCATCGCAAAAAGCTGGTCTGCGTGTGCGACAGCACCTTCGCCTCGCCATGGATCCAGCGGCCGCTCGAGCATGGCTTCGACATCGTGGTCCACTCCACCACCAAGTACCTGAACGGCCATTCGGACGTGATCGGCGGCGCCGCAGTGATTCGGAAAGACGCGGAGCTGAAGGAAAAGCTGGCCTTCCTGCAGAACGCGGTGGGCGGGGTGCCGAGCCCCTTCGATGCGTTCCTCACGCTGCGCGGCATCAAGACGCTCGCGCTGCGCATGGAGCGCCATTGCGGCAACGCCATGCACATCGCCGCGTGGCTCGAGAAGCATCCGCGGATCGAGCGCGTGATCTATCCGGGACTGGCGAGCCACCCCCAGCATCTGCTCGCGGCAAAGCAGATGCACCAGCGCTACGGCGGCATGGTCAGCGCAATCCTCAAAGGCGGGCTCGCGGCATCGCGGCGCTTTCTCGAGCGCTGCAAGCTCTTCACGCTCGCCGAGAGCCTGGGCGGCGTCGAGAGCCTGATCGAACACCCGGCGATCATGACGCATGCCTCGCTGCCCGAGGACGTGCGCGCGGGCCTCGGCATCAGCGACGGCCTGGTGCGACTCTCCGTCGGCATCGAGGACGTCGAGGACCTGATCGCCGAGCTGAAGTACGCGCTGGATTAGCGTCTTTCTCCTTTCCACGGTCGTCGCCGCGATCGCGCTCGTCGCGCTCGCGATCTGGTACATCGTGGCGATGCCGGGCCACTCCCACGAGGGCGCGCTCAACTTCACCCCGGCGGAAACCGAGCTCGCCGCTCGATTGCGCGCGCACGTCGAGGCGCTCGCCGCCGGCGAGCGCAATGTCGATCTCGAGCGGCCCGCGCGCTATATCGAGCAGCAGTTCGGCGGCTCGCGCTCGCAGCAGTTTCAAAGCGGCGGCCGCTGGGTGCGCAACATCGAGGCCGGTGCCGGCCCGATCGTGGTCGGCGCGCACTACGACACGGTGCCGGGCTCGCCGGGCGCCGACGACAACGCTTCAGGCGTCGCGGTGCTGCTCGAGCTCGCGCGCATGGGACTGCCGGCGCGCTTCGTCGCCTTTGCCAACGAAGAGATGCCGTATTTCCAGAGCGGCGAAATGGGCAGCCATGCCTGGGCGGCGCGCGCTCACCGCGCCGGGGACAAGATCAGCGCGATGCTGTCGCTCGAGATGCTCGGCTACTACCGCAACGTCCCGCGCAGCCAGGGCTACCCGCCGCCGCTCGGCTGGTTCTATCCCGATCGCGCCAACTTCATCGCTTTTGTCGGGGATCTGGATGCCCGACGCCTGGTGCGGCACGCTGTTGGCTTCTTCAGAAAGTATGCGAAGTTTCCGGCCGAGGGTGTGGCCGCGCCGGCGGGCATTCCCGGCGTGACCTGGTCGGACCACTGGTCTTTTCGGAGCCACGGCTATCCGGCGATCATGGTCACCGACACCGCCTTCTATCGCTATCCCCACTACCACCTGCCGAGCGATACGCCGGAGAAGCTCGACTACATGCGCATGGCGCGCGTGACGCTGGGTTTGGCAGCCGTCATCAAGGAACTGGCCAATGAAAATCGGTGAGCTCAACGTCAACCGCATCGGTTATGGCGCGATGCGGGTGATCGAGGATCCCAGTATCTGGGGTCCGCCGAAGGACAAGGCGAACGCCCACCGGGTACTGCGGCGCGCCTACGAGCTCGGCGCGAACTTCTTCGACACCGCCGAGAGCTACGGACCGCACTACAGCGAGATCACCATCGCGGAGGCCATGCATCCGTATCCGAAGGATCTCGTCATCGGCACGAAGTGCGGCCTTTCGCGCCCGAAGCCGTCGCGCTGGGACGAGGACGGCCATCCGGAGAAGCTGCGCAAGGACTTGGAAGGCAGCCTCAAGCGCCTCAAGCTCGGGCGGATCGACCTCTACCAGCTCCATGCCCCCGACCCGAAAGTGCCGTTCGAGGACCAGATCGGCGCGCTCGCCGAGTTCCAGCGCGAAGGCAAGGTGCGGCACGTGGGCCTCTCGAACGTCACGGTGAAGCAGTTCGAGCAGGCGCGCAAAATCGTGCCGATCGTCTCGGTGCAGAACCGCTACAACCTCGGCGACCGCAGCTCCGAGGACGTGCTCAAGGCCTGCGAGCACCTGGGCATCGCCTTCCTGCCGTGGTTTCCGCTGGGCGACGGCGCCTCGCTCGATTCTGCCAGGGTGAAAGCGCTGGCCAAGAAGCTGGGCGCCGCGCCCTCGCAGGTCGTGATTGCTTGGCTGCTGCAGAAATCGCCGGTGATGCTGCCGATCCCCGGCACGGGCTCGGTCGAGCATCTCGAGGAGAACATGGCGGCTGCCAAATTGCGCTTGAGCGCTGCGGATATGGCTGCGCTGCAATGAGCGCACGCGACAGCGACGAAGTGTTCTATGCGCGCACCTTCGCGGTCGCCGCGCTCGCGCTCGTCGCCTACCTGCTCTACTCGGTCCTCGCCCCGTTCCTCGCGCCGATCGCCTGGGCGCTGTTCATCGCCTTCCTGCTCCACCCCGCGCAGAGCTCGCTCGTGCGGCGCCTGTCGGGCCGCGCGAACCTCTCGGCCGCCCTCCTAACTCTCGTGGCGTTCCTGATCCTGGTGGGACCACTCGCCGCCCTGGGTACCGCCTTTGCCAGACAGGCAGGCGAGCTGCTGCGCTATGCGCAGCAGTACGCCGCCGACCATCGCGTAGCGGCGCCGACCGATCTCGCGAGCGTGCCCTTCGTCGGCTCCGCTCTGGCGTGGCTCGAACAGAACATCGGCATCTCGCTCGAGCAGGTGCAGGACTGGGCGGTGGAGGCGGCGCGCACGGTGCTCGGCTTGCTCGCCACGCTCGGGCGCTCGGCATTTCTCGGCGCCCTGGGCACGCTGGTCGGCTTCCTCATCATGATGTTCATCCTGTTCTTCGCGATCCGCGACGGCGCGGCGCTGTTCGAGCGGCTGCGCGAGCTGGTTCCCATGCGCGACGAAGACAAGAAGCGGCTCTTCCGCCATCTCGGCTCGGTCACGCGCGCGATGGTCTACGGCACGGGCGTGACGGCCCTCGTGCAGGGCGCGCTCGTCGCCATCGGTTTCGCGGTGGCGGGTCTTCCCTCCCCGGTCGTGTTCGGCGTGCTGGCGGCGCTCTTCGCTCTCGTGCCCATGGCCGGCACCCCGGTGGTGTGGGTGCCCGCGGTCGTCGTGCTCGCGGTGCAGGGACGCGTCACCGCGGCGGTTCTGATGCTGATCTGGGGTGGCTTCGTCGTCACGATCGACAATTTCTTGCGGCCGATGCTCGTCTCGGGCAAGGCCGAGGTCGCCACCCTCACCGTGTTCATCGGCGTGCTCGGCGGCGTCGCCGCGTTCGGACCGATCGGCATCGTGCTCGGCCCGCTCGTGCTCGCGCTGGGGATCGCCCTGGTACAGTTCAAGCTCGACGAGCGCGCCGCGCGCTAACATAAAAAACTAGGAGGATGTGCCTCATGCGTCTCGCTTCATGGATATTCATTTTCCTTTTCGGCATGGCGAGCGGTGCGCTCGCGCAGAGCGACTACCCGTCCAAGCCGATCCGCATCGTCGTCGGCTATGCCGCCGGCGGCGGCAACGACATCATCGTGCGCGTGATGCAGCCGGAGATGTCCAAGGGCCTCGGGCAGCCGGTGATCGTCGAGAACAAGCCCGGCGCGCAGTCGATCATCGCCGCCGAAACCGTGGCGAAGGCCGCGCCCGACGGCTACACCATCCTGATGGGGCCGAGCGGGCCGATGACGATCAACCCGGCCACCTACTCCAAGCTGCCGTACGACGCGCAGCGCGACTTCGCGCCGATCTCGCTCATCTGCCAGTTTCCGCTGATCGTCGCCGTCAACGCCGCGCTGCCGGTGCGCAGCGTGAAGGAGCTGATCGCCTACGCCAAGGCGAATCCCGGCAAGGCGAATTACTCCTCGAGCGCGGGAATTTTCCAGGTCACGACCGAGCTCTTCAAGCAGAAGACCGGCACGAGCTTCGTCATGATCCCTTACAAGAGCAGCGGCGAATCGGTGCAGGCGCTGCTCACCGGCGACGCGATGGTGACGTTCGTCGATCCGCCGCCCGTGACCGCGCCGCTCAAAGCCGGCACGGTCCGCGGGCTCGCCATCACGTCGGCGACGCGCCATCCTTCGTGGCCCAACCTGCCGACGATGGCGCAAGCCGGCGTGCCGGACATGGAAGTGCCGGTATGGACCGCGTTCTTCGCGCCGGCGAAGACGCCGAGCGCGATCGTCGCGCGGCTGCAGAAGGAAGTGGCGCGTGTCGTGCACACCGCCGAGGTCAAGGAGCGCTTCGCCCAGATGGGCCTCGATCCGGTGGGCGGCACGCCGGATGAGCTGGCGAAGATCGTCGCGCGCGACCTCGAGAAATACACCGCCGTCGCGAAAGCCGCGAACATCAAGAACGACTAGGCTCTAGAGCGGCCGGATCTGCACCTTGCGCCACTTGATCGGGCCGCCTTCGACACCCTTCACGCCGGGTCCGTACTGCAGCGCGAATGGCCCGGACGCGTGCTTGCTGTCCTGCACGCTGACTGTCTGCACGCCGTTCAGCTTCACCGTGAGCTGGTTGCCCTTCGCGCTGATCTCGTAGGTGTTCCATTTGCCGCCCGCCTTGTTGACGATCGGCACGGGAACGGCGGCGACGTCGACGATCGCGCCCGTACCGTACTTCGGCTCGGGGCGGATATCCCAGATGTTGACCTCGTAGCAGGTTGCGGCGCCCACTTTCGCCGGATCGGCGCAGCGGAGGAAAACACCGCTGTTGGTATCCGTCGCGGCCCAGAATTCGGCGCGGATCTCGAAATCCCCGTAGGCATTCTTCGAGACGAGATAGCCGCCCTTGCCTTTGTCGGCAACGATCGCGCCGCCTTCGGCGCGCCAGTTGGCGTCGCCCAAGCGGCTGAAATTCTCGAGGCCCTTGTCGCCGTCCACCAACGTCTCCCAGCCCATGCCCGGGATGCGCATCTGCGCGCAGCCCGCCACCGCAACGACGAACGCAGCCGCAGCGAAACCGTACCGTTTCATGGTCCCCTCCTCCTCTGTGAAACGCTGATTCTAAGCCGGCTGATAGCGCGCGATGCGCTGGCGCGTCTCGCGCATGTCGTCGCCGCGCAGCTCCCGCAGCGCGTAGCCGACGAAGGCTGCGGTCACGTCCTTGCGCCAGTAGAGGTCGAGGTCGGCGTTGTCCATCGGCTTCGCCCGCGACGCAACCAGGCGCCCGGCTTCGGCGATCACCTCGTCCGTTAGTTGTTTGCCCTTGAGGAATTGGTTCGCCGAATCCACTAAAAAAGGCCGCGAGGCCACTGCACCGAGCGCGATGCGCGCATTGTCGTCGTGCATCGCGGCGGCGACGCCCAGCACCGGGAAGTCGAACGCGCCGCGGCGCCGCAGCTTCCAGTAGGTACTGGGCACGTTCTCGAACCGCACCTCGGTGA
>VBCP01000461.1 GCA_005888925.1 Betaproteobacteria bacterium
CCTGCTCGCGCGGCTGATGGAGTTGGCGCCGCGTCCGCTGATGACGCGCGACAACTACCGCTCGATGCAGGTGCCGAGCGTCTGCGGCGCCGACTGCACGCTGCCCTTCGGGCTCATCGCGCAGGCGCTCGAGGCCGTCGTGCCCTTCTACCTGGCGCCCCTGGGTCCGCGCGAGCGCTATCCGCAGTTTCGCTGGCGCGCGAGGCGCTAGTCCCCAGCGCAGGCTAGCGCGTAGGCAGCGAACGTGGCGAGCCAGTGCTCGCCCGCGTAGCTGCCGCTCGCGAGCTGTGCGAGGCCGGCTCCAAGGTGGCGCTCACCTGCTTTGCGCAAAAGTGGCCTGTCGGGCAGGGCGCGCGCAAGGCTGAAGTAGCACCACGCGCGGCTGAGGTTCAGCCCATCGAGATGCGCGAGCTGTCCGTCGTTGCGGTCGCTGACTCGCGCCGGCTCGAGCAGCGAGGCCGGCACTTCGGGCAGGAAGGCGTCGAACCAGCCGCGAAAGTCCGGCAGCACGCGGCGCATGAGATCGGCCTCGATGAGGCAGGGCGAGAAAAAATCGTTGCCGCCGGGCTCCCAGGCGGCGGGATAGTCGCGGTCGTCGCCGAAATAGTCGATCGATCTTTGGATCAACAGCGGCTTCAGCTCGGGATGGGCATGATCCAGCGCAAAGGCGAGGCCAAAGGCGGTGTTGGTGTGAGTACCCGAGCGGATCGGGTAGGTCTGCCTGGGAAGCCACTGCTTGTAGGCTTGCACTATCACGCCCTCCAGGGGCTGCAGGTTCCCGCGCTCCTGCGCCAGTTTGAGCGCCCATGCCCAGCCGTAGGGGCGCTCGAACTCTGGGTGCCGCGCGAGGTATTCGGCCTCGACCTGGAGATTGGCGGCGCTTAGCGCGCTGTCGAGCGCCGACCGGATCGCACCGGCTTGAGGCAAGCCCGGAAAGCGGCGCAGCAGATGCGCGAGCAGCCAGTGGCCGTGCACCGCGGAGTGCCAGTCGAAGCAGCCGAAGAACGCCGGGTGCAGGCTGCGCGGCCGGTCTAGCTCGCCGGCGCGCTGCATGACATGTCCCGGCTGATTCGGGAATTCGCGGCCGACGCACGCCAGCGCGAGCGCCGCGAGCCGCCCGGCGCTCGCCGCGTCGAGTCGCATGGCGCAAGTCTATACCGTTAAACTTGCCGCATGCCGCGTCCGCTGCTCGTCATCGGGAACAAGAACTACTCTTCGTGGTCGTTGCGCCCATGGATCGCCATGCGGGTTCTCAAGCTCGATTTCCAGGAAGTGAGAATTCCCCTGTACGGCCCGGGCGCCAGGCAGGAGATTCTGCGCTACTCGCCCTCGGGCAAGCTGCCCTGCCTCGTCGATGGAGCGAGCCGCGTGTGGGACTCGCTCGCGATCCTCGAATATCTCGCGGAAAAGCATCCGCTGTGGCCGGACGACCCGCTCGAGCGGGCGCAGGCGCGCTCGGTGTGCGCGGAAATGCATGCCGGGTTTCCGAAGCTGCGCGAGCACATGAGCATGAACGTGCGCAAGCGCTATCCCGGCAGGGGGAGAACGCCGGAAGTGCTTGCAGAAATCGAGCGGGTCGTGGAGATCTGGTCGAAGTGCAGGCAGCCGTTCCTGTTCGGAGCGTTCGGCGCCGCGGACGCGATGTACGCGCCGGTGGTACTGCGTTTCAGGACCTACGAGGTCGAGCTGCCGCCGGCGTGCCGCGCCTACGCCGATGCGGTGCTCGCGCTTCCCGCGATGCGCGAGTGGATCGCCGCCGCGGAGCGCGAGGTCGAATCCATTCCGCAATTCGAAATGTGAACAGGAAAACCCATGGCTACTGAACGTGCTGCCCGCAACATGCCCATCATGGTGAAGAACGACGAGGCGCGCCGCGGGCTGTGGGACCTGTCGCGCGCGCATCGCATCCTGGATCTCGAGGGCCATAACGACATGTCGCTCGGGCATTGCTCGATGCGCGATCCGTGGGAGCGCGGCGTGTGGCTGAAGCGCGGCAACATCGGCCTGGAGGAAGTGCACGAGAACGACTTCATCCTGCTCGACTTCGACGGCAACATCCTCGCCGGCGAGGGAGTGCGGCACCTGGAATGGCCGATCCACACCGAGGTGCTGCGCGCGCGAGCGGACCTGGACTTCGTCTGCCATACGCACCCGCACTGGGCGACGCTGTTTTCTTGCACGCGCGAAAAGCTGATGCCGCTTACGAACGAGGGCTGCTGGTTCACAGGACCACCGCCGCATTACCTGACGACCAGCGATCTCATCGATACGCCGCAGCTCGGCAAGGACCTCGCCGAGTGCCTGGGGCGGGGGGAGGCGGCGTTCCTCCGCAACCACGGCATCGTGTCCGTCGGCCGCACGGTGAAGGAAATGACACTGTGCGCGATTTTTCTCGAGAAGGCCTGCCGCGCTCAGTTGCGGCTCGCGGCGAGCGGTCTGAAGCACACGCCGCCGCCGGCGGACGAGGTCGAGAAGAAGCGCAAGAACATCTATCCGCGGCGTGCCATCGACAATTTCTGGGACTACTACAACCGCAGGCTGGACCGGATAGAGGGCACACTGGGCGTGGATAAGGGAGAGAATCAGTGAAGG
>VBCP01000462.1:0-6746 GCA_005888925.1 Betaproteobacteria bacterium
TGGGGAAAGGCCGCAACCGCGGTTCAAGGCGAGGCGGACGTCGAGCAGGATGCGGCGCCGCTCATCATTGCCGACTGCGAGCCGACAGGGGCCTGACCCCGAAGGAGCACCGATGGACTGGGAGCGCATCGCCGGTAACTGGCAGCATTACAAGCGCAGCGTGAGGCAGCGCTGGGGCCGCATCACCGAGGAGGAGCTCGATCTCATCGGCG
Source organism: Betaproteobacteria bacterium (assembly GCA_005888925.1). Classification (GTDB taxonomy): domain Bacteria; phylum Pseudomonadota; class Gammaproteobacteria; order Burkholderiales; family SG8-39; genus SCGC-AG-212-J23. Next base: position 213 of record VBCP01000462.1, read on the forward strand.
GGCGGCGCGCGCAGCTCGCCGCGCACATCCAGGAGCTGTACGGCATCTCCAGGGATGCGGCGCAGATGCAGCTCGAGTCCTGGCAGGGCGTGCAGAGGGATGTGCAGACCGAAGCATGAGCGAGCGGCTGCTCGCCGAGCTCGGCGCCATGCTCGACGCCTACGACGTGGTGCGGCGCGCCGACGAGCTGCGCAAGCGCCGCCTCGAGAGCGAGGGGCTCGCGTTCCTCGCGGGCTTCGCCGAGCTGCGCGCGAAGCTGGTGCGGCCGGTGTTCGAGGCGGCGGGCGCGCTCCTGAAGGAGCGCGGCCACGACTTCGCGATCCACGAGGACGAGTTCGTCTTCGAGGGCGACGGCAAGACCACCGAGGCGGCGATCGGCTTGCGCATCACGCCGGCCGGCATGGAGACCGCCGCGCAGTCCGACGTGCACCTGAGGGAGCTGCGCTTCAGCACGCGGCACTACAACAAGACGGTGTGCATCACCAACGGCGCGGTGCCGCAGTCGGGCTCGATCGCCGGCGCGGGCGGCAGCTACGCGCTCGCGCAGATCGACGCGCAGCTCGTCGAGCAGGAGCTGCTCAAGCTGGTGGCGGCGCTGGTCAGGCCGTAGAAAAATTCTAGCCAAGCCGCGCGTGGTTCTCGACACGCACGTCTGGCTCGACTGGCTGGTGTTCGAAGACCCGGGGATCGTGGCGATCCGCAACGCGGTCGGCACCGGCAAGGTGGAGATCTACGTCGACGCGGTGTGCGAGGAGGAGCTCGCGCGCGTGCTGGCGAGGGGCTTCGTCCGGCGCACGCTCGACGCCAAGGCGCAGGAGGCGTGCATCGCGCAGTGCCGGCGCCTGTCGAAGCGCATCGAGGCAAGAGAAATTCCTCGAGGCGGCGCTCGCCGCCGGCGCGAGCTTTCTCGTCACCAAGGACCGCGCGCTGCTCGAGCTCGCGCGGCGCCGGACGCGCGCGGTGCCGTTTCGCATCGTGAAGCCCGCGGACTTCCGCGCGGCGCTGGCCGGGCCCCATTTTTGCCCGGGGGGTTGAACGGCGCCGAGGGCGCGCCTATCTAATCGTCAACCCGTTTTCGATGCGAGGCTCCCGATGAAGCCAGGAATGCTTGCTGTTTCCTTACTTGCAGCCGTGCTGGCGGTGGGCGGCTGCTCCAGGACGTCCGAGCCGCAAGCCAAAGCACCAGCGGCGCAGGGCGCGAGCGCGCCGTCGGCGGCGGGCGTGCAGGCCGCGGGCGGGCCGGTGCAGGCGGTGCCGGACTTCGCCGCGATCGCCGAGGCGAACAAGGGCGCGGTGGTCAACATCACTTCCATCGTGGCGGCGCCGAGGCAGATGCGCTTGCCGTTCGGTGGTCGCGGTGGAGGTCAAGGAAGCGATGACGACGAGGACAACCCCATGAACGAGTTCCTGCGCCGCTTCGGCATGGAAGGGCAGATGCCGCCGGTGCCGCGCGAGGGCATGGGCTCGGGGTTCATCGTCGACGCGGCGGGCGTGATCCTCACCAACGCGCACGTCGTCGAGGGCGCCGACGAGGTGCGGGTGAAGCTCGCCGACCGGCGCGAGTTCAAGGGCAAGATCGCGGGCCTCGACCACACCACCGACATCGCGGTGGTGAAGATCGAGGCGAAAGGGCTGCCGACGGTGAAGCTCGGCGACCCGTCGAAGATCCGCGTCGGCGAATGGGTGCTGGCGATCGGCTCGCCCTTCGGCTTCGACAACACGGTGACCGCCGGGATCGTCTCCGGCACCTCGCGCTCGCTGCCCGAAGGCAGCTACGTGCCCTTCATCCAGACCGATGCCGCGGTCAACCCCGGCAACTCGGGCGGGCCGCTCTTCAACATGCGCGGCGAGGTGATCGGCATCAACTCGGCGATCTACTCGCGCACCGGCGGCTACATGGGCCTCGCCTTCGCGATCCCGATCGACGTGGCGAAGAACGTCGAGGACCAGCTCCTGAAGACCGGCAAGGTGGAGCGCGGGCGCCTGGGGGTGGGCATCCAGGAAGTATCGGCGTCGCTCGCGCGCTCGTTCGGCCTCGAGCGGCCGCAGGGTGCGCTCGTCTCCACGGTCGAGAGCAACGGGCCGGCGGAAAAGGCCGGCGTCAAGCCCGGCGACGTGATCCTTTCCTTCAACGGCAAACCGATCGACCAGTCGAGCGAGCTGCCGCCGCTCGTCGCGCAGACCAAGCCCGGCACCAAGGCCGAGCTCGAGGTGTGGCGCGGCGGCAAGAAGCAGACCCTCGGCGTCGCGGTCGGCGAGATGAAGAGCGAGAAGACCGCGCGCGCCGGCGACAAGCCCGGCGCGCAGGAGGGCGGCAAGCTCGGCCTCGCGGTGCGGCCGCTCACGCCCGAGGAGAAGAAGGAGCTCGGCGGCGGCGTGCAGGGCTTGGTGGTGGAAGGCGCGAGCGGCCCGGCGGCGAAGGCCGGCATCCGGCGCGGCGACCTCGTCACCGCGGTCAACGGCCAGCCGGTGAAGACGGTCGATGAGCTGCGCGCGCTGCTCGAGAAGTCGAAGGACAGCGCCGCGCTCCTCATCCGGCGCGGCGATGCGACGGTGTTCGTGCCGATCGAGATAGGCTGAAATGCGCGGCTGAGCTATCTCTTCTCGAAACCCCTGACCAGGCTGGCGCGCGCGGTGCCGGCCTGCATCAGGAGCGAGAAGTCGGAGCCGCTGAGGATGAGCTGCACGCCCATGCCGATGTGCCGCTCGAGGAGCTCGGGGGTGTACATCCCGCCCATGCCGGGGAATTTGCCGTGCTTGCGGCAGGCGGCGATCACTTTCCTGTAGGCCTCGGCGACGCGCGGCTCGTTGAACTGGCCCGGGATGCCCATCTCGAAGCACAGATCGTTGGTGCCGATGAGCAGCGCGTCGACGCCCTTCACCGCGGCGATCTCGTCCGCCTGCGCGACGCCCTGCGGCGATTCGATCATCACCACCACCAGCGTCTCCTCGTTGATGGGCCGCCCATCGAGCGCTTGCCGACCGGCGGGTAGCGGCAGGCGTCGGCACAGCGGCGCGCCTGCGCGGCGTCGTCGACGTGCGGGAACACGATGCCCTGGGCGCCGTTGTCCAGCATCCGCGAGGCGTGCCAGTGCTCCATGCCGGCGACGCGCACCACCGGCGTGACGCCGACCGCGAGCGAAGCGGTCGCGATCTGCGCCGCGGTGTCGGCGTCGAGCGAGCTGTGCTCGCCGTCGATGAACAGCCAGTCGAAGCCGGCGGTCTTGGCGATGGTGGCGATGCCGACGGTGCGCGCCTGGGCGACGCCGAGGCCGATGGCGAGCTTCCCGGCGCGCAGCTGGCGCAGGGCGTGGTTCGGGACGGTGCTCATGGGGTTTCCTTGCTCTGGAGGGTTTTCCTTTGGGGCAGCCGGCATCGTAGCGAATCCACTACATAAAATGCGCGCTCGTCGCGACATGACACGCGCGCCCTCGATCTGCACAATGGGCTTCCCCTGAGCCAATCACCCTCCCTCCCTTGGGTTTGGCTCACCCCTAAGAGGCCGCCTTCGGGCGGCTTCTTTTTTTTCTGAGTCCCCGAATTATTCCAGCGGGATGTTGGCCTCGCGCACGAGCTTGCGCCACAGCGCGAGGTCATCGCGGTTGATCTCCAGGAGGCGCTCGGGGGTCGAGCCCTCGGCGGCGTAGCCGTAGCTCTGCAGCTTTGCGATCACGTCGGGGCGCTTCACCGCGGCGTTCACTTCCCTGTTCAGGCGCTCGACGATCTCGCGCGCGAGCTTCGGCGGGCCGAACACGCCGGCCCACTGGCGCACGGTGACCTGCGGCAGGCCGGCCTCGTCGAAGGTCGGCACGTCGGGGAGGAGCGGGCTCCTGGCGTCGAGCAGCACGGCGAGGACGCGGAGCTTGCCTTCCTTCGCGAGCGAGATGCCCCCGGGATTGCTCATGAAGGACACCTGGATGCGCCCGGCGAGGAAATCGGGAGTGAGCGGGCCTTCGCCCTTGTACGGCACGTGCAGCATGTCGAGGCCGGCCGCGCCCGTGAGCTGCGCCATGGAGAGGATCGAGAGCGGGTTGCCGGTGCCGTAGTTGAGCTTGCCCGGGTTGGCGCGCGCGTGCGCGATGAACTCCTGCAGCGTGGTCGCGGGGACCGCCGGGTGCATGTAGAAGAAGTTGGTGGCCCGCCCGACCATGGAGATCGGCGTGAAATCCTTGAGCGGATCGTAGGCGGGGTTCTTTCGCAGCGCGACCGCCGCGGTCATCGCGCTGTTCGAGGCGAACATGATGGTGTAGCCGTCGGCCGGCATGCGCGTCATCTGCTCGGCGGCGATCGAGCTGTCGCCGCCCGGGCGGTTCTCGACCACCACCGGCTGGCCGAGCTGCTCGGCGAGCGCGCTGCCCAAGATGCGCGTCGTCGGATCGGCCGAGCCGCCGGGCGGGAAGCCGACGATGAAGCGGATCGGCTTGGCGGGGTAGGGCTGCGGCCAGGCGGCGGCGGTGGCGACGGCGAGGAGGAGGGCGAGCGCGAGGCGGGTCATGGTGCGCAACTCTACAACTCGTGCTAAATTACACGGACTTCGCGTAATTATGCCCAAGCCTCCCGAGAGCCGTTCGCGCCGCATGAAGAATCTCACCGTCACGCTCGACGAGGAGACCTTCGGCAAGGCGCGCATCCGCGCGGCGGAGCGCAACATGAGCCTGTCGCGCTTCATGAGCGAGCTGCTCGCGCGCGAGCTGCGGCACGACGACGCGTACGAGTCGGCCTACCGCACCTGGCGGGCGGCGAAACCGTTCGCGCTCAAGGGCCCGGCGCAACGCTATCCCAAGCGGGAGGAGCTCTATGACCGTGCGGTGCTTCGTCGACGCTAGCGTCCTGCTGCACGCCCGCGATCCGCGCGATCCGCTGAAGCAGGCGCGCGCCGCCGAATGGCTGGAGCGGCTGTGGCAGCAGCGCTCCGGGCGCACCAGCGTCCAGGCGCTCTCGGAGTTCTACGTCACCGCGACGCGCAAGCTCGCGCCGCGCGTGCCGGAAGACCTCGCGTGGGACGAGGTGGCGCGCTATCTCGCCTGGGCGCCGCAGGAGACGGACGAATCCCTGCTGCGCCGCGCGCGCGACATCGAGCGGCGCTATCACCTCGCGTGGTGGGACGCCGCCGTGGTCGCGGCCGCGCTGCTGCAGGATTGCCTGATCCTCCTCACCGAGGATCTGCCCGACGGCAGCGTCTTCGGCGCGCTCGCGGTGCGCAGCCCCTTCAGCTCGGTGCTCGAGCAGCCGCCCGCCGAGTACATGGTCGCCCGCGCGCAGCCGCTGCACCGGCCGCGCGGCCGGCCGCGGCGCGCGCTCGCCGTCTGAATAATTACGACCCTGGCCCCGAATCGAGCTTCATCTGCGCGAGCAGCGCGCGGCCGAGCGGGCCGTAGGGATTGCCGAGGGTCTCGGCGATCTCGAAGTGGTTGTAGCCCTCGGCGCGGATGATCTCGGCCGCCTTTCCCGCGCGGGTCAGGGCATCGGCGAAATCGCGCGACTGGCGCTGGAACTCGGGCGTCTCGAGCGAGCCGTAGAGGAGCACGACCGGCGCGCGGATGGCGGCGAGGTGGCGCTGCGGCGAGAGCGCCGCCTCGGCCTCGTCGGTGAATTTCACGTAGCTCGAGCGCTTGGAGAGCCGCGGGCCGCGCAGGTCGTACATGCCGCTCGCGAGCGTGTAGCCCTTGACCGGCGCGGCGGGCAGGCCGTACTTCGTCCAGTCGGTGGTGGCCGCCACGCCGGAGAGATGCGCGCCGGACGAAGTCCCGCACACGTACAAGCGATTGGCGTCGCCACCGATCTTGTTTGCATGCTGAAAGACCCAGGCGATGCCGCGGCGCACCTGCTCGGCCATCGGCATGAGATCGCCGTTCGTCTCCAGGACGTTGTTGAAGTCCAGCGCGACGAAGTGCGCGCCGGCGCGCACCAGCATCTCCGCCGGAAACGCATAGTCGCGCGCGAGGCCCGCGCGCCAGGCGCCGCCGTGCACGAAGACGCAGATCGGCGCGTTCGGCTTTGCCGTGCGGTAGACGTCGAGGCTCTCGATGGGCTTTTCCCCGTACGAGAACCGCTCGGGCGCGCCGAGGCGGCGGCGGACGAGTTCGCTGGTATGCGCCAGGCGCGCGAGGATCTGGTCGCGGTTCGGCGCGTACACCGCCTGGTCGTAGGCCGCATCCAGCGCCTGCTGGTCGTAATCGAGGAAGACCTTGGCCATAATTCCGGACAACGTCCGTAATTATGACGGTCATCCGCAACGATTCAGGCGCCGTGTTCTCGGCGTGCCGCCGCTGGCGCTATCTCCTGTGGCGGCGCTGGGACGCGGCGCGCCCGGCGGCGAACTTCCTGATGCTCAATCCCAGCACCGCGGATGAATTCAAGCTCGACCCGTCGTGCACGCGCGCGCGGCGCTATGCCGAGCGCTGGGGCTACGGCGCGCTGATCGTGACCAACGTCTTCGGCTGGCGCGCCACCGACCCGCAGGCATTGAAGGAGATTGCGGACCCTGTGGGCCGCGGCAACGACCGCGCCATCGTGCGCGCCGCGCTCGAGGCG
>VBCP01000462.1:6947-7180 GCA_005888925.1 Betaproteobacteria bacterium
GGGGCGTGTGCGCGCAGCTCCTCGCTCCTGCGCCCGTGCGACCCGACGCGATGATGAGCGGGCTCACCGCGGAGGTGCTCAGCGTCCTCAGGCAGGACCAGGCCGCGGGCCGGGTCAGCGATCTCACCGAGCTGGTCGAGAAGCGCATCGTGCCGCTGTTCGATTTCGGGCGCATGACGCGCATCGCGCTCGCGCGCAACTGGCGCCTCGCCTCCCCCGAGCAGCAGGCGCTG
>VBCP01000073.1 GCA_005888925.1 Betaproteobacteria bacterium
CACGTTCCAGCCGCGCACCTGGATCTCGCCTTCGGGCGAGATGCGCAGCTCGACGCCCGCATGAGGCTTCGCCAAGCCATTCACTCGGAGCTCCTCGGCGTCGCGCCAGTCACTCATCACGACGTTGGGCGAAGCCTCCGACAGTCCATAGGCGGCGCAGATCGCCTTTGCTCCGAGCACGTCGATGATCTTGCGCATGGTCTGCGGTCCGGCCGCCGCCCAGCCGCCGCGCAAATGGAGCTTGCGCTTCGGGAAGTCCTCGTGGCCCATCAGCATCTGGAAGAGCGTGTCGTTGCCCGAGATCAGCGTGCAGCGCTCGCGCTCGAGCATCTCGAGCGCCGGGCCCGCTTCGAAGGTCGGCAGCGTGACGAGCGTGGCACCGGCGACCAGCGCCATCAGCGCCGAGAGCGTAGAGCCCGCGACATGGAAAAAGGGACGGCAGTTGAAGTAACGATCCTCGGCCGTGATGCCGATGCGTGTGCCGGCGGCCCACGCATCGCGCAGCATGTTAGCGTGTCCTGCGGCGAGACGGTCACGTCGCCGATCGACCACTCGGGCAAAGCGCGCGTGATGTCGAAAGCCTTGCCGAACCCGGTCTCGCGCACCATGGCATCGAAGTCGATGTTGAGAAAGCGCGGCACGTAGAAGAGCGCCTTGCAGTCCGCCTGCTTGAGGCAGAAGTCGATCTCCGCCGTCTTGAAGCGCGTATTGACCGGGACCGTGACGGCGCCGATCAGGGCCGCGCCATAGAAGAGCCCGAGCCACTTCTCGTCGTTGCCCATCAGGATGCCGACGTGGTCGCCGCGGCGCAGGCCGAGCGTGTGCAGCGTGGCCGCGGCGCTGCGCGCCCGCAGATTCAGCTCTTCGTAGGTGATGCGGCGCTTCGGCGTGACCAGCGCCTCGGCCTTCGGGCGCTCGCGCGCGTGGCGCTCCAGGATCTCGCCGAGGGTTTGGGATTGCCAGCTCATTTCCAAAAACCAACCCCCCGCTGGCAAGGCGCATGGCGAGCGGCGGCGCCTTGACGATGGCCTCCGCGATTTCCTTTTGGGCTTCTTGTAGATCGGAAGCGATACGAGCGACGAGGCCCGCCGCCAGCGCTTCCTGGGCGGTCAGCGCGCGGCCGGTGAACATCATGTCCTTGGCAAGGCGCTTGCCGAGGATGCGCGGCAGGCGCTGCGTGGCGCCGACGGTGCCGCGCTGCGCTTCGGGCGTCCTGAAAGTGACATCCGGCGTCGCCACGATGAAATCGCAGGCCGCAGCAATCTCCACGCCCGAGCCGATCGCGGCGCCGTGCACGAGCGCAACGCAGGGCATCGGCAGCGCTTCGAGCGCCTCGTAGGCGGCGAAGGCCTTCAGGCGCCGCTCGCGGATCCATTGCTCGCTCTTGCCCTGGCGCTCCTTGAGGTCGGCGCCGCCGCAGAACACCGGGCCGTTGCCGCGCACGAAAACCACCTTCACCGCTGGATCCTTCGCCGCCCGGGCGGTGGTGTCCAGGAGAGCGATGCACATCTCGAGGTTTAGCGCGTTGCGCACCTCAGGCCGATTGAGCGCGATCGTCGCCACGTCATCGGCGACGGCGTATTCGACCGTCATATGGCGCGCCGTTCCCTCAGCTCGGCGATGCGCTGCGGCGAGTAGCCGAGCTCGGCGAGCAGCGCGTCGGTGTGCTCCCCGAGCACCGGCGGCCGGCCGATCTCGGGATTGTCCCAGCCGAGGAACTTGTAGGGCAGCGCGAGCGCCCCGAATTCGCCGACCCCGGGATAGTCGAAGCTGCCGACCAGCCGCCGCGCGCGCACGTGCGGGTCGTCGAGGCGGCGTCGAGCTTGGCGATCAGCTCCGCGCGCGTCATGGCCGAGATGCGCTCGGTCAGCTTGGCCATCACTTCGTCGCGGCGCTCGACGCGCGCCGCGTTGTCGGGGAATGCCACGCCCCATTGCTCGACACCGAGCGCCTGGCACAGCGGCGTCCAATGCTGGTCGCTCGCCGTGATGTGCGCGTACTTGCCGTCCCTGCAGCGGAAGCTCGCCGAGGGCACGCGGCCGGGATGCTCGGTGCCCAGGCGCGGCGGCACTTCGCCGAGCGCGAAGTAGCGCGCAGCCGCGAGCGTGAGGAGGGCGACTTGGCCGTCGAGCATCGAGAAATCGACCAGGCAGCCTTTGCCGGTGCGCTCGCGCCCGGCAAGCGCCGCGAGGATGGCGATCGCCACCCACAGGCCGGAGGTGAGATCGGCGACCGGCAGCCCCGGCTTCACCGGCCCGCCGCCGCGCTCGCCGGTGAGGCTCATGATGCCGCCCATCGCCTGGAACACCGTGTCGTAGCCCTTCTTGTTCCTGTAGGGCCCGGTCTGCCCGAAGCCGGTGCAGGAGACGTAGATGAGACGCGGATTGAGTGCCGAGAGCGCGGCGAAATCCAGCCCATTGCGGCCGAGCGTGCCGACCGGAAAATTCTCGAGCAGCACGTCGGCCTTCTGCGCGAGCTCGCGGACGAGCTTGCGGCCGTCGTCCGAGCGCAGGTTGATGGTGATCGATTCCTTCGAGCGGTTGCAGACGAAGTAGTACGCGCTGTCGCGCGCGAGCTGCGGCTCGAAGCTGCGCGTCTCGTCGCCCGTGCCCGGCTGCTCGACCTTGATGACGCGCGCGCCGAGCTCGGCAAGGATCATCGACGCGAACGGACACGCCAGCACGCGCGACCGGCTTCATTTGCCGTCGAAGCCGCGCATGCGCTTGTTCACATCGCGCCCGCGCTCGAGCGCGGTGGGCAGCGGCAGGTCCACCACCTCGTGGAACAGCGCCTTCGTCTGCGCCATCGCCGGCCGGCTGACGGCCGCCAGCTTTTCCGCCAGCCGCAGGGTCTCGGACATGAGTGAAGAATCCGGGACGACGCGGTTCACCATGCCGAGCTCGAGCGCGCGCGCCGCGCCGATCGGCTCGCCGAGCGCCACCAGCTCGAAGGCGGCCTTGTGGCCGATCTGGCGCACGAGATTCGCCATAACGATCGCGGCGACGATGCCGTGCTTGGTCTCGGGATAGCCGAGCTTCGCGCTCTCCGCCATCACGGCGAGATCGCCGGCGATGGCGAGCCCCGCGCCGCCGCCCATCGCCGCGCCGTTGATCGCGGTGACCACGGGCGTGATCATTTTCGAGAACGCGAGATGGAGCTGCATCGTCAGCTCGGCTCGCGTCTCGGCCGCCTTGGGATCCGTGAGGCCCTTGAACTCGGAGAGATCCGCGCCGGCACAGAACCCCGGGCCGGCGCCGGTCAGCACGACGCAACGCACCGCATCGTCCGCGTCCGCCGTGCGCAGCGACTCGAGCAGCGCGCTGGTAAGGGCAGTGTCGAGCGCATTGCGCTTCTCCGGCCGGTTGAGGGTCAACACGCGCACTGCGCCTTTGTCTTCGATCAGCAGGATCATAGGTTCGCCAGGCGCCGACGCGCCGCCTCCAGTTCGTTCACCAAGCGCCGCATCACTTCCGCCGCCGGCAGGATCTCGTGCACCAGGCCCGCGCTCTGCCCGGCCTCGACCTTGCCCCACTTGATGTCGCCCTCGAGCGCGGCCTGCTTGAGGCTGTGCTGCTTGAAGAGCTCGTCGAGCTCCTCCATCGGCGCGCCCGCGCGCTCCATCTCGACATACTTCTCGGCGAAGGAGTTCCTGAGCTGGCGGATCGGCGCCATGCCGCGGCCGACGAACGCGGTCTGGTCGACTTCGGCTTCGAGCACCGCGCGCTTGTAGTTCTCGTGCACGCTTGCTTCCGGCGTAGCGATGAAGCGCGTGCCGAGCTGCACCGCGTCGGCGCCGAGCGCGAGCAGCGCGGCGATGCCCGCGCCGTCGGCGACGCCGCCGCTTGCTACCACCGGCAGCTTCACCTCCTGCAGCACGCGGCGCACCAGCACGATGGTTCCGACCTCCGATGGCGGCGGATGGCCGCCCGCCTCGGCACCGTCGACGACGAGCGCATCGACGCCCGCGGCCTCGGCTTTGCGCGCGTGCTCGACCGAGGCCACGACGTGCAGCCATTTGGTGCCCACGGCGCGAAAGCGCGCCAGATGCTCTCGCGGCCCGCCTTGCGAAGCCACCATCACCGGGATGCGCGCCTCGTGCGCGATGTTCAGCATCTCGGCGGCCTTGGAGCTGTTGAGCGGGATGTTCACGCCGAACGGCTTCTTCGTCCCGGCCTGGATCTCGCCGAGGATCCGGCGGAAGTCATCGATGCGCAGCGGTCCGGCCGCGAGCACGCCCATGCCGCCGGCGTTCGACACCGCGATGACGAGCGCGGAGTTGGACGACGCCCAGCTCATCGCCGCCTGGAAGATCGGGTGCTCGATGCCCAGGAGCGCGGTGATGCGCGTCTTCATTTGAGCGCCTTCTCGACGTGAATTAG
>VBCP01000463.1 GCA_005888925.1 Betaproteobacteria bacterium
AAATTGCTCTCCGGGAGATAGGCATGGACCAGGAAACCTTCAACCTCAGCATCCGCAAGTTCCTCAAGATGGTCGGCGTCAACTCGCAGCGCGAGATCGAGCAGGCGGTGCAGAAGGCGATGATGGGCGGCCAGCTGCAGGGCAGCGAGACCCTGCAGGCGAAGTGCACGCTCGAGATCCCTTCGCTCGGCGTAAAGGTGCCGTTCGATGGCGAGATCAAACTAAAATAGGGCCATGAACAAGGCGCGCGAATTCGACCAGTCGGCGCTGGCGGAGCTGAAGGCGCTGCTGGGCGAGCGCGTCTCGACCTCGGCCGCGGTGCGCGAGCACCACGGCAAGGACGAGTCCTACTTCCCGTACGCGCCCCCTGATGCAGTCGTCTTCGTAAAGACCACGGAAGAGGTGCGCGACGTGGTGAACATCTGCCGGCGCCACCACGTGCCGATGATCGCGTTCGGCGTCGGCACCTCGCTCGAAGGCCACATCCTCGCCATCGCCGGCGGCGTCTCGATCGACCTCTCGCAGATGAACCAGGTGCTGGCGGTGCACGAGGAGGACCTCGACGCCGTGGTGCAGGCCGGCGTCACGCGCAAGCAGCTGAATGAATACATCAAGCACACCGGGCTCTTCTTCCCGATCGATCCGGGCGCCGACGCGACGCTCGGCGGCATGACGGCGACGCGCGCCTCGGGCACGAACGCGGTGCGCTACGGCACGATGCGCGAGAACGTGCTTTCGCTGAAAGTGGTGCTCGCCGACGGCCGCGTCATCCAGACTTCGCGCCGCGCGAAGAAATCCGCCGCGGGCTACGACCTGACGCGGCTCTTCGTCGGCTCGGAAGGGACGCTCGGCATCATCACGGAAGTCACGGTGCGCCTCTACCCGGTGCAGGACGCGATGTCGGCGGCGGTGTGCGCCTTCCCGAGCATCGACGCGGCGACCAGGACGGTGATCCAGACGCTGCAGATGGGCATTCCCGTCGCGCGCTGCGAGCTCCTCTGCGCCACCACGATGGGCGCGCTCAACAAGCACAACAAACTGGGCTATCGTGAGTCGCCCACCTTGTTTCTGGAGTTTCACGGCACCGAAGCGAGCGTCGTCGAGCAGGCGAAGATGGTGCAGGAGATCGCCAAGGAGAACGGCGGCCTCGACTTCCAGTGGGCCACCCGGCCCGAGGACCGCACCAAGATCTGGGAAGCGCGCCATAACGCCTACTTCGCCGTGCTGCAGTTGAAGCCGGGCTCGCGCGCCGTGTCGACCGACGTCTGCGTGCCGATCTCGCGGCTGGCGGAGTGCGTCGCCGAGACCGCAAAAGAGATCGCGCAGGCGTCGATGCCGATCCCGCTCTTCGGCCACGTCGGCGACGGCAATTTCCACCTGGTGATCCTGGTCGACCCGAAGAGCGAGTCGGACATGGACGAGGCGAAGGCGCTCAACGCGCGGCTGGTGAAGCGCGCGCTCGCCATGGAAGGCACCTGCACCGGCGAGCACGGCATCGGCATGGGCAAGCAGGAGTCGCTGCGCGCCGAGCTCGGCGAGGACGTGATCGACGTGATGCGCGACATCAAGCAGCTTTTCGACCCGGACAATCTGCTCAACCCGGGCAAGCTGGTGCCCCCGCAGTGAAGGCGCTCTGCGCGTGGGTTGCGTCCGCGCTCCTGGCGGCAGAGCCGGCCGCGGCACAGACGCCCGCGCCGCCCGAGGCATCGCCTCCTGCCAAGTCGTCCGAGCGCCCGGTCCTCAAGCTCAAGCTGGAGGAGCCCGCCCGGTCCGAACCCAGAATCACGTTCGCTCCGCGAGAGGGCACGCCCGCGCAGCCCTCCGCGAACACGCTGCCCGCGCTCGGCGGGAACTCTGCCGCTGCCTTCGACCGGCCGGTCAGCGCCGACTCCCCGTCCTCGCCCTTCCCGAAGGACACCAGTCCAGGCCGCTAGGATGAGCGCCGAGCAGCGGATCAAGGAACTGAAGCTCGAGCTGCGCCAGCCGTCGGCGCCGGTCGCCAACTATGTCAACGCCGTGCGCACCGGCAACCTGCTCTTCCTGGCGGGCAAGGGCCCGCGCAACGCCAAAGGCAAGGTCGGGCGCGAATTCACCATCGAGCAGGCCTACCAGCATGCGCGCACCGTGGGCATCGACCTCCTCGCGGTGATGCGAGCGGAACTGGGCAGCCTGGACAAGGTGCGCCGGGTCGTCAAAGTCCTGGGGATGGTCAATGCGCTGCCCGAGTTCGAGGACCAGCCCAAGGTGATCAACGGCTGCTCCGACCTCTTCGTCGAGGTGTTCGGCGAGCGCGGCAAGCACGCGCGCTCGGCGGTCGGCATGGGCTCGCTGCCGATGGGCATCCCGGTCGAAATCGAGTGCATCGTGGAAGTCGAATGAAGCGCTGGCTGCTCGCTTTGCTGCTCGCCATGGTGCCCTTCGCGGCCCTGGCGCAGGCCGCGCCGGACAAGAAGGAACAAGCGGCCGACAAGCAGGATGCGGCGAAGCCGGCGCCGCTGCCGCCGAAGCCGCGCCCGAGGGTCAGCCTCAAGCCGAAAGGCGGCACCGGCTCGAACGTGGGGGACGATGCTCCCGGCGGCGGCGCGACGACGGCCGAGCCCTCCAAAGGCGGCACGCCCGGCACGCCATCGGGCTCGTTCACGGGACCGCCGAGCAAGCCTTAGCCCCGTGCGGTAGCATTCCCGCGCGGAGGAAAAAAAGCGGAATGAACCGCGCGGAACTCCTGGCCTGTCCCGAGTGTGACCTGCTGCAGAGCGATTCCACCGTTTCCCGTCCGCGCAAGGCGCTGTGCGCACGCTGCGGCGCCACGCTCTACCAGCGCCACCCGCACGGCCTCGAGCGCACCGTCGCGCTGACCGCGGCGGCGCTCGTGCTCTTCGCGATCGCGAATTCTTTCCCGATCCTGTCGCTCGAGCTGCAGGGCGAGCGCACCGACGCCACGCTCGCCGGCGCGGTGGTCGCGCTCTGGTCGCAGAACATGCAGCTCGTCGCGGCGCTGGTCGCCTTCACCGCGATCCTCATGCCGCTCGCCGAGCTCGCCGCGCTCGCCTGGCTGCTCGTGCCGCTGCGCTTCGGGCTGCGCGCGCCGCAGTTCGGCGCGGTGTTCCAGGCACTGCAGTTCGCGCAGCGCTGGGGCATGGTCGAGGTGTTCGTGCTCGGCGCGCTCGTCTCGCTCGTCAAGCTCGGGCACCTCGCCAACGTCGAGCCGGGCATCGCGCTCTGGTCGTTCGCGGCGCTGATGCTGGTGATGGCGGCGATCGAGGCCAACTTCGATCCGCGCGACCTGTGGCAGCGCGTGGCGCCGCTATGAATGGCAGCGCCGCGAGCCTCGGAATGCTCTCGTGCCACACCTGCAGCCTGGTGTCGCGCGCGCCGGCGGCGGAAGGCGCCTTCTGCCCGCGCTGCGGCTCGGCGGTGCATGCGCGCAAGCCCGGCAGCATCGGCCGCACCTGGGCGTTCCTGATCGCGGCGATGGCGCTCTACGTGCCGGCCAACACCATGCCGATCATGCTGACGAGCTCGCTCTTCGGCTCGCAGGACGACACCATCATGAGCGGCGTGCTGTTCCTCTGGGAGGACGGCTCCTGGTACCTCGCGCTGATCGTGTTCGTGGCGAGCATCCTGGTGCCGCTCGCCAAGATCATCGGGCTCATCGTGCTGCTGCTCTCGGTGCAGCTCGGCTGGGGCGCGCGGCAGGCCGAGCGCGCGCGGCTCTATCGCCTGGTCGAGTCGATCGGCCGCTGGTCAATGCTCGACATCTTCGTGGTCGCGCTGCTCGTCACCGTGGTGCAGCTCACCGCGCTCGCGAGCGTGCGCGCCGGCCCGGCGGCCCTCGCCTTCGGTGCGGTGGTAGTGCTGACCATGTGCGCGGCGACGAGCTTCGATCCGCGCCTCATCTGGGATCCCGTGAAAGACCCGCGTGAGCAGCCAGCCACCGCCTGAGCACATTCCGCAGGCGCTCGCAGAGCCGAAGTCGGCGCGCTCGCTGCCGCTCGTGTGGATCGTGCCCGCGGTGGCGCTCGCCATCGGCGCCTGGCTCGCGGTCAGCCACTGGCTCGAGCGTGGCACGACCATCATCATCAGCTTCCGCACGGCCGAGGGCCTGCAGGCGGGCAAGACCAAGATCAAGTACAAGGACATCGACATCGGGCAGATCACCGGCATCAATCTCGCGCCCGATCTCTCCGGCGTGATCGCCACCGCCGAGCTGGTGAAAGGCGCCGAAAGCCGCGTGGTGGCGGACACCCGCTTCTGGGTGGTGCGGCCGCGCATCTCGGGGAGCACCGTGTCCGGCCTGCAGACGCTGCTCTCGGGCTCCTACGTGGCGATGGACGTCGGCAAGTCCACGGAGCGCGCACGCGTGTTTACCGGCCTCGAGTAGCCGCCCGCCTTCACCACCGACTCGCCCGGCCGCCAGGTCATCCTGCGCGCCGAGGACATCGGCTCGCTCGACGTCGGCTCGCCGGTGTATTACCGGCGGCTGCAGGTCGGGCAGGTCGCGGCGTACGAGCTGGAGAAGGACGGCAAAGCGGTCAAGATCACCGTGTTCATCAACGCACCGTACGACCGCTTCGTCTCCGGCAACAGCCGCTTCTGGCACGCGAGCGGCATCGACATGGCGCTCGACGCGGAAGGCGTGCGCATCAAGACCGAGTCGCTCGTCTCGATCGCGATCGGCGGCGTCGCCTTCGGCACGCCGCTGGAGGAAAGCGAGCCGCCGCCGATCGCCGCCGACACGGTGTTCGAGCTGTACCGCAGCCAGGCGCGCGCCTACAAGAGCCCGGACCGGCTCGCCGACAGCTTCGTGCTGGTCTTCAACCAGTCGGTGCGCGGCCTGCAGCCGGGCGCGCCGGTCGACTTCCGCGGCATCGTGGTGGGCGAGGTCGCGGCGATTCACACGCAGTTCGATGCCGACAGCCAGAAGATCACCATCCCGGTCGAGATCCGCGTCTACCCGGAGCGCTTCACCTCGCGGCTGCGCGGCGGCGCGGCGAAAGGCGAGCGCCTCGCCCGGGACAAGACGCTCGTCGCCACGCTGGTCGAGCGGGGCCTGCGCGCGCAGCTGCGCACCGGCAGCCTCCTCACCGGGCAGCTCTATGTCGCGCTCGACTTCTTCCCCGACGCGCCGCGCGCGAAGCTCGACCTCGCGCAGTCGCCGCCCGAGCTGCCGACGACGCCGAGCACGCTCGAAGACCTGCACGCGACGCTCGTCAGCCTCGCCAACAAGCTCGAGCGCGTGCCGCTCGAGACGATGGCGACCGACTTGAGCCAGACGCTGCAGACCGTGAACACTCTGATGAAGCGCCTCGACACCGAGATCGCGCCCGAGGCGCGCGCCACCCTGGCCGAGGGCCGCCAGACCTTGGTCGAGATGAGGAAGACGCTGAGCGAAGCCACCAAGACCATGAACGAGGCGAGCCGCACCTTCGCCAACGCCGAGAAGAGCCTCGCGCCGGACTCGGCGCTCTTCGGCGAGCTGCAGGACGCGGCGCGCGAGTTCGCGCGCACCGCCCAGAGCCTGCGCGCGCTCGCCGACTACCTCGAGCGCAATCCGCAGGCGCTGATACGCGGCAAGGCGGAGGCCGCGCGATGAGGTTCATGGTCTTCGCTCTGCTGCTGGTTGGCGCTTGCGGCAGTCCACCGCGCGAGCGCTTCTACACCCTCGATGCGCCCGAGCCGCCCGTTGCCGCGGAGGGCGCGTCGTCGATTGCGGTCGGACCCGTCACGGTTCCGGAACTCGTCGACCGGCCCCAGCTGGTGGTGCGTCTCGGCGCGAACATGGTCGCGCTCGAGGAGCAGGCGCGCTGGGCCGAACCCCTGCGCGGCGCGATCACGCGCGTCGTCGCCGCCAACCTCGCTACCGCGCTCGGCGCCCGCGTAGTGCCGCAGCGAAACGGCGATGCAGATTACCGGGTGATCCTCGACGTGCAGCGCTTCGACTCTAGCGACGAGGGGGCGCTGATCGATGCGGCCTGGACCGTCGTGCCGCGCAACGGCGAGCGTCGCTCGGGGCGCTCGGTCGCGCGGGAAAAGGTGCAGCGCAAGGAGCACGACGCGCTGGTCGCCGCGCACAGCGCGGCGCTGGCGGCGATCAGCCGCGAAATCGCCGTCGCCATCCGCAAACCCTAGATGGTCATCACCGCCTTGCGGTAGAACTTGAGCTCCTCGATCGACTCGAGGATGTCGGCGAGCGCCTCGTGCTTGCCTTCCTTCGAGAAGCCCTTCATCAGCTCGGGCTTCCAGCGGCGCACCAGCTCCTTGAGGGTCGAGACGTCGAGGTTGCGGTAGTGGAAGTGCGCCTCGAGGCGCGGCATCCAGCGCGCGAGGAAGCGGCGGTCCTGGCAGATCGAGTTGCCGCACATCGGCGAATTGTTGGCCGGCACATGCTGGGCGAGAAACTCGAGGGCGGCGCCTTCGGCGTCGGCCTCGGTGAGGCGCGAGGCGCGCACGCGCTCGATCAGGCCGGTCTTCTTGTGCGTGGCCTTGTTCCACGAGTCCATCGCCTCGAGCACGCTGTCGGGTTGATGCACGACGATCTCGGGCCCCTCGGCAATGACGTTGAGCTGCGAGTCGGTGACCAGCATCGCGATCTCGATGATGCGGTCGGAGTCCGGCTGTAACCCGGTCATCTCCATGTCGATCCAGATCAGGTTGTTGGGATCGGCGTCCATGGCTTATTCTAGCTTCGCGTGCCAAATGCATTCACCGGGCTGTTTCTCGCCGCGCTGCTGGCGGCCACCGCGACGCGCCTGTGGCTCGCGCAGCGTCAGATCCGTCACGTCATCGCGCATCGCGCTGCAGTGCCGGCGAGCTTCGCCGACAGCATTCCTCTGCATGCGCATCAGAAGGCCGCCGACTACACCGCGGCCAAGACACGGCTCGGCATGATCGATGTGCTGATCGGCGCGGCGGTGCTGCTCGGCTTCACGCTCGGCGGGCTGACCCAGTGGCTCGCCGACGCCTGGAGCGCGCTCTTCGCGCCGGGCTCGATCGCGCACGGCACCGCGCTCCTGCTCAGCATCCTGCTGCTGCAGGGGCTGATCGGGCTGCCGACGACGCTCTACCGCACCTTCGGCATCGAGAGCCGCTTCGGCTTCAACCGCATGACGCTGCGCCTCTTTATCATCGACCTGCTCAAGCACACGGCGGTGGCGATCGCGCTGGGCGTGCCGCTGCTACTCGCGGTGCTCTGGCTGATGGACAAGATGGGCGAATACTGGTGGCTCTACGTCTGGATCCTGTGGGTCGGCTACTCGCTCGTGCTGATGATGGTCTATCCCGCTTTCATCATGCCGCTGTTCAACAAGTTCACGCCGATCAGCGAGGGCGAGCTCGCCCAGCGCATCCAGCGGCTGCTCGAGCGCTGCGGCTTCAAGTCGAGCGGCCTGTACCTGATGGACGGCTCGAAGCGCTCGAGCCACGGCAACGCCTTCTTCACCGGTTTCGGCGCCGCCAAGCGCATCGTGCTGTTCGACACGCTGGTGAGCCGGCTCGAGCCGCCCGAAGTCGAGGCGGTGCTCGCGCACGAGCTCGGCCACTACCGCCTGCACCACATCGCGAAAGCGATGGCGCTGTCGGCCGCGGTGAGCTTCGCGGTGCTGTGGGTGCTCGGCCAGCTGATCGACCAGGCCTGGTTCTATCAGGGCCTCGGCGTGCACACGCCGAGCAACGCCGCGGCGCTGGTGCTGTTTCTCATGGTGCTGCCCGAGTTCCTGTTCTTCGTGCAGCCGCTCACCAGCCGCTATTCGCGCAAGCGCGAGTTCGAGGCGGATGCCTACGCCACCAGCCATGCGAGCGCGGCCGAGCTGGTGCGCGCGCTGGTCAAGCTCTACCAGGACAATGCGGCGACCCTCACGCCCGACCCGCTGCATTCCGCGTTCTACGATTCCCACCCACCGGCGGCGATACGCATCGCCAGATTAGGAAAATGAGTGGAACCCTCATGAGCGAACTCGCTTCCAACAAGTGCAAGCCCTGCGAAGGCAACGTCGCGCCCTACACGCCCGAGCAGGCGAAGCAGATGCTGAAGCAGGTGAAGGGCTGGATCGTCGAAGAGGGCAAGCTGGTCAAGGTTTATCCCTTCAGCAACTACTACCAGACCATGGCGTTCGTCAACGCGCTCGCCTGGATCTCGCATCGCGAGGACCACCATCCCGACCTCGCCGTCGGCTACAACAAGTGCCGCGTCGAATACGCGACGCACGCCATCGGCGGGCTGTCGGAGAACGATTTCATCTGCGCGGCGAAGTGCGACGCGCTCCTCCAGCTCTGATGAAGCGCGTCTTCGGCTCCTTCAACCAGACCGCTGTCTACCACGCGAGGAATCTGCTCGAGGCCGAAGGCATCGAGGTGCTGGTGAGGAACGCCGCCCTCTCCTCGGCGATGGGCGAGCTGCCACCGGCAGAATGCGAAGCCCAGTTGTGGGTGCTGGACGATGCGGACGCGGCACGTGCGCAGGAGCTGCTTTCCCGCCCGCGCGACCCCGGACCGGAGTGGACTTGCGCCTGTGGCGAGCGCCTGGGCGCGCAGTTCACGCAGTGCTGGCGTTGCGGCGCCTACCGCAGCCTATAGCAGGCGGGCGATCGTCAGGAGCGCGAGGGCGAAGACCCAGACCACGACCGCGCGCCACAGCAGTCCCACGGTGCTGTCGAGGAACGGCCCTTCGGCCGGCTCGCCGACGCCGAGCTCGGGACGCGGCTGGATGCCGTCGACCTCCTGCACCGGCATGCCCAGGCGCACGCCCATGGCGCCGGCGCCGGCGGCGAGCACGATGCCGGCGTTGGGATCGAACCAGCTGCGCGCCTGCGTGCGCCAGCAGTACACCGCGTCCTCGAAGTCGCCGACCACGGCGAACGCCGCGGCGGTGAGGCGCACCGCGGGCCAATCGAGCACGTAGAACACGCGCTCGGCGAACCGGCCGAAGCCGCCGAGGTCTTTCCAGCGCCAGGAGAAATACGCGGCCAGGCGGTAGAGCACCGCCCCGCTCGGCCCGGGCAGGAGCAGGTACCAAAGCAGCACGCCGAACACGTGGCGGTGCGAGGCGAGCAGCGCCTCCTCGATCGTCAGGCGGATCACTTCCTCGCGCGAGCGCACCACGCCCGAGGCGCCGCGCCACTGCTCGAGCAGCGCTCGCGCGCGCTCGATGTCGCCGGCCTTGGTGGCGAGCTGGATGTCGGTGAAGTAGTGGCTGAACTGCCGGAAGCCGAGCGTGAGGTAGAGCACCGCGACGTTGAAGACGAGCGCGAGAAGCGGGTGCACCGAGTAGAGCACCGCGTGCAGCGCGTACGCCAGCAGCACCAGCGGCAGCACTGCGACCAGCCAGGCGACCATGCCGTGGCGGCGCTCGCCGCCGTTGAAGGACTGCTCGAGCCAGGAGGCCCACGCTGCGAGCGTGCCCTGCACGGCCTTGCGGTCGCCGAGCGGGCGCCATTGCTCGATGACCAGCGCGGCGATGATTGCGAGGACGCTCATGACCCATTCTACAATCGGTGCGCATGAGCATAGCCGCGCCGTTCGGCTACGACGAGATCGTGGCGCTCGAGAAATCGCACCGCGTGCTGATGCCGAGCGGCACGACGCCGTCGTTCTGCCGCACGATCAACGCGCTCGCGGTCTCGGTGGGCGAGTTCGTCGCCGCGGCGCGCGACTACCCGATCGTGTTCGCCACCGCCGACGGGGGCAAGAGCTTCGCGCCCGTGATCCTCCTCGGGCTCGAGGCGGGAGTAAATCTGTTCCTGGACGACTCGGGCGAATGGGACCGCAGCTGCTATTTCCCGGCGTATGTGCGGCGCTTTCCGTTCTGCCTGTCCCGGGAGCGCGTCGTCTGCATAGTGAAGTCGTACGTCGATGCCGGCGGCGTGCCGCTGTACGACGCGCGCGGCAGCGCCACGCCGCGCTGGCAGGCGGCGGAGGCGCTGCTCGCCGGCTTCGATGCCGACCTCGAGCGCACCGCGCAGATGTGCGCCGCGCTCGTGAAGCTCGAGCTGCTGGAATCGTTCAGCGTGCAGGTGAAGGACGCCCCCGAGATCCAGCTCTCCGGCATGGTGCGCGTCGCCGAGCCGAAGCTGCGCGCGCTCGCCCCGGCGCGCCTAAAGGCGCTCGTCGACAAAGGCTTCATGGGCCTCATCTACGCGCACCTGCATTCGCTCGAGAACTTCAGCCGCCTCGCGGCGCGCCGGAATCTGCGCCGAGGCTCCGGCAGAGGTTGACCAGCATGCCGGCGGTCGCGCCCCAGATGGTGTGGCCGTGGTGCTCGATCACGTAATAGCCGACCGTGCGGCCATTGAGCTCGCGCGTCGCGCGCCGGTGGTTCGCCGGGTCGAGGATGAAGGCGAGCGGCACCTCGAACACCTCGTCGACTTCGCGGCTGTCCGGAACGAGCTCGAGCGGCGGCTGGATCAAACCGACCACCGGCGTGACGCGAAAGCCGGTGCGCGTGAAGTATTCGGGCAGCCGCGCCAGCACCTCGACCCGCCGCGCCGGCAGGCCGATCTCCTCCTCGGCCTCGCGCAGCGCCGTGAACTCGATGCTCGGGTCGCCCGGCTCGGCGCGCCCGCCCGGAAAGCTCACCTGCCCGGAATGGCTGCGCAGGCTCGCGGTGCGCTGCGTGAAGAGCACCGTGAGGCCATCGGCATGCGCCACGATCGGCACCAGCACCGCGGCTGGCGTGACCCCCGCCTCTTCCCTGCCGGCGCCGTCGTCACCGTATACTGCCTGCACCGGCAGCGGACGGCGCAGCCGCTCGCGCAGGCCGGCCACATCGAGAACCCTCAAGGGAGAAACCGCATGAAGCGCATCGCCCTCGCCGCCCTCCTCGCGTTCAGCACCTCAGCCGCGTTCGCTTTTCACTGTCCCGCCGACATGCGCAAGATCGACGACGCGATGGCCAAGAACCCGAAGCTCTCGGCGGAGCAGACGGCCGAGGTCAAGAAGTACCGCGCCGAGGGCGAGACGCTGCACAAGGCCGGCAAGCATCAGGAGTCGGTCGATACGCTCGCCAAGGCGATGAAGATCCTGAACATCAAATAGCGCCTCTCAGGGGATCAGCACGACCGACCCGGTCGTCTTGCGTCCCTCGAGGTCGCGGTGCGCCTGTGCCGCGTCGGCGAGCTTGTAGCGCGCGGTGGTCTCGATCTTTACCTTGCCGGACTTGACCACGTTGAAGAGATCGTTCGAGCGCTTGACGAGGTCGGCGCGGCTCGCGATGTAGGTGGCGAGGGTCGGCCGCGTGACGTAGAGCGAGCCCTTGGCCGAGAGGATGCCGAGGTTCACCGGCGGCACCGCGCCGGAGGCGTTGCCGAAGGACACCATCAGGCCGCGCGGCTGCAGGCATTCCAGGGAGCCTTCCCAGGTGGACTTGCCCACCGCGTCGTAGACCACCGGCAGCTTCTTGCCCTTGGTGAGCTCCTTCACCTTTTCGGCAAAGTTCTCGCTGCTGTAGTTGATGACGTGCTTGCAGCCGTGCGCCTTGGCGAGCTGCGCCTTCTCGGGAGAGCCGACGGTGCCGATGGTGGTGACACCGAGCTTCTTCAGCCACTGGCACGCGATCGTGCCGACGCCGCCCGCAGCGGCATGCCACAGCACGGTGTCGCCCTTCTTCACTTTGTAGGTGGAGTGGATCAGGTAGTGCACCGTCAGGCCCTTCAGCATCATCGACGCCGCCTGCTCGTCGCTGATGCCCTTGGGCACCTTCACCATCCGCTCGGCCGGCACCACGCGCGCCTCGCAGTACGAGCCCGGCAGGCCGGTATAGGCGACCCGATCGCCTTTCTTCAGATCCTTTACGCCAGGACCCACGGCGTCGACCACGCCGGCGCCTTCATTGCCGGCGATCGCCGGGACCTGCATCGGATAAAGCCCGGAGCGCTGGTAGGTGTCGACGAAGTTGACGCCGATGGCGGTGTGCCGGATGCGCACCTGTCCCGGGCCGGGGTCGCCCACCGGCACGTCGTCGACCTGCAGCACTTCGGGCCCGCCCTGCTTGTGAAAACGGATTGCCTTGGCCATGCGTGTTTCTCCCGGTAATGGAGCTGCTCAGTCTTTCTTTGGGGGCTCGCCGCCCGCGGCGCGCATCGCCTGGAGCGCCGCGCGCTGCAGCTCGAGCCCCTGGATCGAGAACTTGAGCATGTTGAGGTTCATGTTGAGCCAGGCCTCGACCGAGCGCAGGTCGGCGATGCGCTTCTCGACCTCCTGGGGGTCGAAG
>VBCP01000071.1:0-923 GCA_005888925.1 Betaproteobacteria bacterium
CTGCACAACGCATGGCAAGAATCCTCGACGTAAAGGGCCGGCGCGTCTGGGACTCGCGCGGCCGGCCGACGGTCGAGGCGGAGGTGATCGTCGGCCGCGGCAGCACGCCGCTCGCTTCGGGGCGCGCCATCGCGCCGGCCGGCGCGTCGACCGGCTCCGGGGAAGCGAAGGCGCTCGATGTGCCCATTGCGGTCAAGAACGTCAACACGCTCATCCGCGACGCCTTGCGCGCTCTCAGCGTGTCCGACCAGAAGGCGATCGACGAGCGCCTGATCGAGCTCGACGGCACTTCCGACAAGAGCCGGCTCGGCGCCAACGCCATGGTCGCCGTTTCGCTGGCCTGCGCTCACGCGGACGCTGCCGCCCAGAAAGTTCCACTGTGGAGAAAGCTCGCCGGCGACAAACGCGTAGCGCTGCCCGTGCCGCAGATCCAGATCTACGGCGGCGGCGCGCACGCGCGTGGGCGCGTCGATGTCCAGGACTTCATGGTGATCTGCATCGGCGCGGGCAGCTTCACGGAGGCGCTCGACTGGACTGCGCAGATCTACGCCGCGGCCGGAGCGCGCCTCGCGAAGCGCGGCCAGCTGCAAGGCGTCGCCGACGAAGGCGGTTACTGGCCGAGCTTCAAGACCAACGAGGAAGCACTCGCCGAGCTCGTCGGTGCCATCGCCGATGCCGGCCTCGAGCCCGGTGTCGATGCCGGCATCGCACTCGACATCGCCGCGACGCAGCTCTACCGCGCCGGCCGCTACCAGCTCGCGCTCGAGAACCGCAGCCTCACCGCCGAGCAGCTCCACGCTATGCTGCTGCGCTGGATCGAGCGCTATCCGATCGTCTCGATCGAGGACCCCTTTGCCGAGGACGACGCGGCGGCGATGCAGGCCTTCTCCAAGGCTGCCGGCGACAAGCTGCAGATCGTCGGC
>VBCP01000071.1:1142-2546 GCA_005888925.1 Betaproteobacteria bacterium
CTGGGGCGTAGGCCAGCTCAAGGTCGGCAGCTTCTCGCGCTCCGAGCGCATGGCGAAATGGAACGAAGGCCTGCGCATCGAGGAAGTGCTCGGCGCCAAGGCGCTGCCCTTCCCCGCCCGCAAACTCTTCAAAAGATAATCCGCGATGAAGATCCGCCCAGCATTGGAAAGCGAGGCTGGGCTGCTTTCCGCCGTGGCACGGACGGCAAAGGCGCATTGGGGGTATCCACGCGAGCTGCTCGACGCCTGGGGTAGTGAGCTGTCGGTGACTGCCGAGCAGATTCGAGCCAAACCGACATTCGTCGCGAGCCTCGACGATGAGATCGCCGGTTTCTATTCGCTCGAGGCGCAGGGCGAGGCCTGGAAACTGGACAACCTCTGGGTATTGCCGAGCTTCATGAATCAACGCATCGGGCGCTTTCTGCTGACGCATGCACTGGAGGTAGCAACTCGCAGCGGCGCGCTGGAAGTCACCGTAGACGCGGATCCAAACGCCGAGCCGTTCTATATCGCGTGCGGTGCTCGGCGCCGGAGTGAAATCGCGGCCCCGATTCCAGGGCAGCCGGACCGGGTTCGCCCGCAGCTTTCATTCAAGATCGCGTCGCCTAGTTGAGCGGTTCGAGTCCCTGCGCGCTCAGGCGATAGCGCCGATCGCAACCCGCCGCGGCCTGCTCGGAATGCGTGGCAAGGATGGCGGCGGCGCCGCGTTCCTTTGCTTGCGCCCTGAAGAGCGCCAGCACCTGCCGCGCATTCTCGGGATCCAAGTTTCCGGTCGGCTCGTCCGCCAGCACGAGCTGCGGCTCGCCGACGAGCGCCCGCGCGATCGCCACGCGCTGCAGCTCGCCGCCGGAAAGCTCGCGCGGCGAGCTCTCCTCGCGCCCGCCGAGGCCCACCGCGGCGATGATGCTCTTCACTCGCGGCGTATCGGTGATCCCGCGCAGCAGGAGCGGCAGGCCGACGTTCTGCTCGACGCTCAACTGCGGCAGGACATGGAAGGCCTGGAAAACGAAACCATAGTGGTTGCGCCGCAGGAGCGTGAGCGCATCGTCGTTCATCTGCGTGAGCTCGTGCTCGCCAAAAACAATCTGGCCGGCATCGACCGGCTCGAGCCCAGCGATGACATTGAGCAGCGTGGATTTGCCGATGCCCGATTCGCCGAGGATCGCGACGTACTCCCCCGCGCGCACTTCGAGCGAAATCTGGTTCAGGACGGTACGCCCGCCGAAGCGCTTGCCGACTGCGACCAGCCTGAGCACGCTTAGAATCGTACTAGTCTATTGGCGAAAATGTATGGACAGGAATCAGCACCCGCGCTTTCGATTTCCGCTCGAAACTAAGGTCCTGTGAACCAAGGTGCGTTTGCCTTTTTGGATTGCCTGGGATTTAAAGGCGTATGGAATCGTG
>VBCP01000464.1 GCA_005888925.1 Betaproteobacteria bacterium
GCGCTCGCCGGCCTGCCGCGCCTCGCGGCGCGCTTTGCCCAGGATTTCGATTTCCGGCTGGTCGAGCTCTACCGTCCCGGCCGCGCGGCGTGGCGCGCCGTGCTGGCGTGGAGCGATGAAGTGGGCCGGCCGCGCTTCATGGCCGCGCGCTTCTTCGTCGGCGCCGAAGAAGGCATGAGCGCCGATGCGCTGTTCGTCTGCGGCCTGGTCGACGCGGTCGAAATGGGCACGCTGAGCGAGCCCCGCGCGGCGTGGCTGGCGAGGCTCTGGCAAGACCAGCCGCAAGCGGCGCTGGAGCGCATCGCGCACTTCTGGCGCGACGAGCAGGAGGCGCGTCTCATCGCCAACGCCGCGCGCTCGGGCCACTGGCAGGCGCTGCGCGCGCGCATTCCGGAGCTGCGCCGGGCGCTACGGCGCTTTCGCCTGCCGCGGCTGCCGCGCCGGGCGCCGTCGGTGCTCTTCACCGGCCGCGACAGCCCGCAGCGCTCGAACCTGATGGTGCATGTCCAGGGACGGCTCGCGCCGCTCGGGCTGCACATGTTCGAGCAGCTCGCCGGCGAAGCGCGGCGCGGCGATTTCCGCGTGGTGTTCGACGGACCGCCGGAGCTGGATCACCCCGACGCCGTGGTGGTGCGTCCCGATCAGCCGCTGCCGGCGATGGTCGCTCAGGTCGAGAGCGCGATCCTGCGCTGGCTCGAATGCCGCGTCGAGCGCCGCTATCCGGACGCCGTGGTCGGCGCCAATCCCCTCTCCGCACGGCTGCTCCAGATGCCCGGCATCGGGCGCGCGCTGGGCGTGCTGCTCGATTGCCGGCTCGAATGCCGCATCCGCTCCCCGCTCCTGCTGCCGGTGCCGATGGGCATCGTCATCGAGCGCGGCGTGCGCCTCGGCAGCCGGGTCACCGTGATGCACCAGGTGACGATAGGCCGAAAGGACCCCGTCGTGCCGCGGGAACACGGCGGCAATCTTGCAGTGATTGAAGATAACGTCTTCATCGGCGCGGGCGCGAAAGTGCTCGGTCCGGTGCGCATTGGCCGCGGTGCCACCGTCGGCGCCAACGCGGTCGTGACGCGCGATGTCCCTTCGCACTGCACGGTCGTGGGCGCGAACCGAATTCTCGGTGTCGATGAACCGGCTGTCGCCGCTCGACGACGGGAGGAAGAAGACACTGTCGTGAACACGTGACATTGGCCGCGGTCCAAGGTCATGAAACGATTCCACGATGCTAGAAGCTGCAAAGGCCGCCGCGAAATCGGCGGCGGCCGCACTGCCGTACCCGCGCTCCTTCCTGGGGCTGCTGCTCACCGGCTTCACGCTGGTGATGCTGCCGCTGGTGGGGGCGCTCGTCTATTCGGCGTGGAACACCGAGCGCCTCGCCGGCCTTAGCCGCAGCGCGGTGTTCAACGCCTCGCAGGCGGCGCGCGCCAGCCGCTCGCTGGTCGATCGCATCGCGGCGATCGAGCGCGTCGCGCAGCAGATGGCGGTGCTGAACGATCCCGAGCTCGCCGTCGACTACGCGCGCGTGCACCGCAGCTTCAAGCAGCTCGCCGAGGAGATCGCGCAGCTGCCGCTCGACGATTCGCAGGCCGCGGCGCTCAATCGCACCGCCGAGCAGGAGCAGAGCCTGTACGATCTTCTCACCGAGCAGCCGCGCCGCAGGCTCGACACCAAGGCCGTGAGCACGCGCATGGACGGCCTGATCGAAAGCGCGCGCGAGGTGCTCGCGATCAACAACCGCATCGTCGACCGCGAGGTGCACCGCCTGAGCCTGAAGGCCGAGCAGGTGCAGCGCGGGCTGATCGTGCTGGTGTTTCTCAGCACCGCCGTGGCATTGACCATCGCCCTCGCGCTGACGCGCTACATCGCGCGCCCGATCTCCGAGATCGACGGCGCGATCCGCCAGCTCGGCGGCGCGGATTTCTCCAAGCCGATCGCGGTGCGCGGGCCCGAGGACCTGCGCTACCTCGGCCGGCGCCTCGACTGGCTGCGACGGCGCCTCGACGAGTTCGAGACGCAGAAGAACCGCTTCCTGCGCCACGTCTCGCACGAGCTTAAAACCCCATTGACCGCCTTGCGCGAA
>VBCP01000466.1 GCA_005888925.1 Betaproteobacteria bacterium
ACCGGCGAGATCGTGATCGACAAGAACGCCGACGCGGTCACGCCGATCGCCTCGATCACCAAGCTGATGACCGCGATGGTGATCCTCGATCGCGGGCTCGACATGGACCAGCGCGTCGTGCTCAGCCGGCAGGACATCGATTCGTTGAAAGGCACGCGCTCGCGCCTGCGCCCGGGCAACGTGCTCACGCGCGGCGAGCTTCTGCTCCTCGCGCTGATGGCTTCCGAGAACCGCGCCGCCGCGGCGCTCGGCCGCACCTATCCCGGCGGGCTCGAGCCCTTCGTCGCTGCGATGAACGCGAAGGCTGCGTCGCTCGATATGAAGGACAGCCGCTTCGTCGACGCCACCGGCCTTTCGCCGCACAACGTCTCGAGCGCGCGTGACCTGGTGAAGCTGGTGCGCGCGGCCCATGAGTACTCGGCGATCCGCGAATACTCGACCAAGGACCGTGCGAGCGTACGCGTCTCCGAGCGCGGCCGGCCGCTCAACTTCCACAACACCAACGGCCTGGTGCGCGCGCATCACTGGGAGGTCGGCCTTTCGAAGACCGGCTACATCAGCGAGGCGGGCCGCTGCCTCGTGATGCGGGTCCGACTGGCGTCGAAGGATCTGATCGTGGTACTCCTCGATTCGTGGGGACGACAATCACGAATCGGCGACGCCAACCGCATCAAGAAGTGGGTGGAGACCAACGCGATCGCCGGTCGCTCAAGCTAGGCGGCCATCGCTTCGTCGGCGGCGCGCAGTTCTCCGATCTCGCCGCCGTTAACTTCCGCAAGGATGTTCTCGAAGGGTTAGCACGCCCGCAGAAGGCGCTGCCGCCCAAGTATTTCTACGACGCCACCGGCAGCCGCCTCTTCGAGCGCATCTGCCGCCTGCGCGAGTATTACCCCACCAGGACTGAACTCGGTATCACGCGGAAGCATCTGCGCGAGATTGCGCGCTTCGCCGGCAAGCACTGCGCGCTGCTCGAATACGGCAGCGGCGAGAGCCTGAAGACGCGCCTCCTCATCGGCGCGCTCGAGCCGTCGGTGTATATGCCGGTCGACATATCCGCCGACGCACTGCGCGCGGCCGTGAAGCGCCTGGGCCGCGAGTTTCCGAAGCTCGGCATCGTCGCGATCAGCGCCGACTTCTCGCATCCGCTCAGCATCCCCGCTTACCGCGGCAACGCGCGACGGGTGGTGTACTTCCCGGGCTCGACGATCGGCAACCTGCGGCGCGACGAAGCCCAGGCCTTCCTCAAGATGACCCGCGGCCAGGTCGGCCCGCGCGGCGCCATGCTGGTGGGCGTCGACCTGAAGAAAGATGCCAACGTGCTGCACGCCGCCTATAACGATGCCAGCGGCGTCACGGCGGCGTTCAACCTGAACCTGCTCGCGCGCATCAACCGCGAGCTCGGCGGCGACTTCGACCTGCGCCGCTTCGCGCACTACGCCTTCTACAATCCGACGGCCGGGCGCATCGAGATGCACCTCGTCGCGCGCGAGGCGCACGCGGTCAACATCGGCAACTACCGCTTCGCCTTCGGTCGCGGCGAATCGATCCATACCGAGAACTCGTACAAGTACTCGGTCGAGGAGTTCCGGCACCTCGCCTCAAATGCGGGATTCAGGCCGGCCAGGCTCTGGACCGGTGCGCGAGGCTGGTTCGGGGTTTTTGGATTGCTGGCGGCCTAGACGGCGCCGATGCGGCTCGTCGGCCGGTGGCCGATGGTGCTGGAGATGCGGTCGGCGGTTTCCTTGATCAGCGGTCCCCAGTGCGCCTTCATGCGGTCGGCCGGCGTCGAGAGCGAGAGCGCCGCGACCAGGCGCCCGGCGTCGTCGCGGATGCCGGCGGCGACGCAGCGCACGCCGATCTCGGCTTCCTCGTTGTCGGTCGCCCAGCCCTGGCGCTGCGTGCGCTCGAGGTCGCGCTCGAGCAGCGGCAGGCTGGTGATGGTGTTCTTGGTGTGCATCGCGAGACCGGTGCGCTTGGCGTAGTCGCGAAGGCGGGCGAAGCCATCCTCGAGCAGAAATAACTTGCCGGCGGCGGTCACGTGGAGCGAAGCGCGCGCGCCGATCACGTGCACCACGCGCATCGCCGTGCGGCCCGATGAAGTGCGCTCGACGTAGACGATCTCGTCGTCGTGGCGCACCGAGAGGTTCGCGGTCTCGCCGGTCTGCGAATGCAGCTCGCGCATCAAAGGCAGCGCGAGCTCGCGCACGCTGATCCGCGACTTGACGAGGTTGCCGAGCTCCAGGAGCCGCATGCCCAGGCGATAGCTGCCGGGCTCGACGCGATCGACAATGCGGTCGGCCGACATCGACGAGAGGATGCGGTGCGCGGTCGACGGATGCAGCCCCGTGTACTGCGCGATCTGCTTCAGGCCGAGCGGCTCCGGGTGCTGCGACAAGACGTCGAGCAGCTTCATCATGCGCTCGATCACCTGGATCGGGTTCTTCGCTTCCTCGCGCGGAGTCGCGGCCATTCCGCATTGTAAAATGCGCCGCCATGCCTGCGGTTGCGAATTTATGGTTACGGTAACCAATATCGATGACCTGCGCGAGATGGCGAAGAAGCGTGTGGCGCGCGCGATCTTCGAGTACGTCGACTGCGGCGCCTACACCGAGTGCACGCTGCGCGCGAACCGCGCCGACATCGAGGCGCTCGGGCTGCGCCAGCGCGTCGGCATCGACGTCGATAGGCGCTCGACCAAGACCACGATGCTCGGCCGCGAAGTCACCATGCCCG
>VBCP01000083.1 GCA_005888925.1 Betaproteobacteria bacterium
CGCGAGCGGCACGACCAGCTCGACCATCGCGTTCCAGGAAAATTGCGGCACATAGAAGTTCGGCGCGGCAAGGGCGAACAATGCGCCGGCTGGCGGCTTGAACTTGCCGAAGGCCCAGATCGCGAGGCCGCCAACGATCACGGCGGCGATGAGCGGCGGGATCACCTTGCCCAGTCTCGGCAGGGTGCTGAGCACGACGAAGGTTATGGTCATCGAGAGCGCAATCCAGAGCTCGTCGCCGAACGCGTGCACCAGGCCGACGCCGAAGCGCAGGAACACCCCGGCGACCATCGCCATGACGATCGGCATCGGCACCGCTGCCATGGCGCGGCGCACCCAGCCCGTGAGCCCGAGGACGAGCATCAGGAGGCCGCAGGCCAGGAAGGCGCCGATCACTTCGGCAAACGTCAGGTGGCTGAGCGCCGGTCCGACGAGCACCGCGCCGGGGATGCTCCACAGGAAGATGAGCGGCTGGCGGTAGACGAGCGTGAAGGCGATCGAGATCAGCGTGTTGAAGCAGAAGGCGCTGAAGATCCACGACGCGATGTCCGACTCGGACAGTCCGCCTTGCGCGCCGATGGCGAGAATGATCGCCACCGGCCCGGTGCACGAGAAAAGAAACGCGACGAGCGCGCTCGCCGCATAGGGGCCGCCGAAATCGGCGAGCACCCGTCGCGGACCGGGCACAGGAAGTAGTGGGCGTTCGAGCGGCATTTCTTCGCGCATTTTCCAAACTGCGCGCGGTCTAAAATCGACCGATGGCGCGCCGGGGTCGCATCCTAAGGTATTTCAGCTACGCGCTGCTGCTCGCGGTGGCGGCGCTCGGCGCGTTCGCGCTGCACCTCGACGTGCGCGTGCGAAACGAGTTCGAGGGCCGGCGCTTCGCGCTGCCGGCGCGCATCTACGCGCGGCCGCTCGAGCTGCACGCGGGCCTGCGCATCCCGCAAGCCGACGTGGAAGACGAGCTGCGCGACTTGGGCTACCGGGATGTGCAGCGCGACAATCAGGCGGGCTGGTTCCAGAGGAAAGGCAACGAGCTCGAGATCGCGGTACGGCCGTTCATCTTCTGGGACGGCGCGCAGCCGGCGCGGCGGCTGCGCGTGGCCTTTGCCGACTGCCGCTCGCCCGGCTCGAGCCGCTGCCGATCGGCGGCATCTATCCGGCGGGCAACGAGGACCGGGTGCTGGTGCGCCTGGCGGAGGTACCCAAGCATCTGGTCGATGCGCTGATCGCCACGGAGGATCGCAAGTTTTTCTCGCACATGGGCTTCGATCCCCGCGCGGTCGCACGCGCGGCGACCAGCGTCTTCAGCGGCCGCATGCAGGGCGGCAGCACGATCACGCAGCAGCTCGTGAAGAACTTCTTCCTCACGCCGGAGCGCACGCTGCGCCGCAAGTTCACCGAGCTGGTGATGGCGGTGCTGCTGGAAGCGCACTACGACAAGAACGAGATCCTCGAGACCTATCTCAACGAGATCTATCTCGGTCAGGACCGCGACCGCGCGATCCACGGCATCGGCGTCGCCGCGCAGTTCTACTTCGGCAAGGAGGCCAGGGACCTGACGCTCGCCGAGTCGGCGCTGCTGGTCGCGATGGTGAAAGGCCCGGCCGTGTACGACCCGCGCCGCCACGCGCCGCGCGCGCTCGAGCGGCGCAACTTCGTGCTGCGCGAGGCCAAGGACCAGGGCTTCGTCACGCTCGAGCAGTACGCGGCCGCGCGCGCGGCCGAGCTCGGCGTCTCGCCGCGTCCGGTGATGGGCACCTCGCCCTACCCCGCGTTCGTGCAGCTCGTGCACCGGCAGCTGCGGCGCGACTACGACGAGAAGGACCTGCGCTCCGAGGGCCTGCGCATCGTACGACAAGGAGCGCCGCTTCGGCCAGCCGGGGCTCGAGGGCGCGGTGGTGGTCACCGATACGCAAAGCGGCGAGGTGCAGGCGCTGGTCGGCGGGCGCGATGCGCGTTACCGCGGCTACAACCGCGCCGTGGATGCCGCGCGGCCGGTGGGTTCGCTTCTCAAGCCGGCGATCTATCTCACCGCCTTGTCGGAGCCTGCGCGCTACACGCTGATCACGCCGATCGACGACGGGCCGTTCCTCTGGAAGAGCCGCGGCGCGCCCGACTGGCAGCCGCAGAATTACGACAAGAAATTCCACGGCATGGTGCCGCTGCGAGTCGCGCTCGCGCAGTCGTACAACGCCGCGACCGCGCGCCTGGGAACCGAGATCGGCGTCGAAAAGGTGCTCGCCACCGTAAGGAAGCTCGGCGTCGAGCGCGAGCTGCGCCCCTTCGCCTCCACCTTGCTCGGCGCCGCAGAGATGAGCCCGCTCGAGGTGGCGCAGCTCTACCAGACCATCGCCGCCGGCGGCTTCCGCTCGCCGCTGCGCGCGATCCGCGAGGTCACCACGCAGGAAGGCCGGCCGCTGCAGCGCTACGCGCTCAAGGTCGAGCAGGCGTTCGCGCCCGAGCCGGTGATTCTCATCACTGCCGCGCTGCAGGGCGTGGTCCGCGAGGGCACCGCGCAGGGCCTGAAGAGCTTCCTGCCCGCCGACATCGGCGCCGCCGGCAAGACCGGCACCACCGACGATCAGCGCGACGCGTGGTTCGCCGGCTTCACCGGCGACCACCTCGCAATCGTCTGGATCGGCTACGACGACAACCGCGCCGCCCAGACCGACGGCATCGAGCAGGTGTGGATCGACCCGCAGACGAATCTCCGCGGCGACAGCCAGTGCGCCGGGGCGCTCGAGTTGCCTTTCATGCAAGGCTCGGCGCCCCGCGAGCGCTCGCCCTGCGCTACCGTTGCCGGCGCGGTGGTCGACACCGTGGACACGACAGTGAAGAAAGCCAAGAGCTGGTGGGAACGCGTATTCGGTCGCTAACCGTTCTGCTGTTGATGCTCGCCGGCTGCGCCACTGCACCCGAGCCCGGTCCGGCGCCCGCTCCGGTCGAGCAGGCGCCGCCGCCTTACCTAGGACCGCGCGAGAGCGTCGCCGTCGCGGGACTGATGGAAAGCGCGCGCGCCGACGCCGCCGCGGGCCGGCTCCCCACGGCTGCGGCATCCCTCGAGCGCGCGCTGCGCATCGAGCCGCGCAATCCGCGTCTCTGGCAGGAGCTTGCGCGCGTGCGGCTGCAGCAAGGCGACTTCGCGCAGGCCGAAAGCACCGCCGCGCGCTCCAACAGCTGGGCGGGAAACGACAGCGCCCTGCGCGCCGAGAACCAGCGCATCATCGAGCAGGCACGCGCCGCGCGGCGCTGATATAAATGGTGACAGTCACCATTTATGCTTTCTGCAGCAGATAACGAGCTCCTGACCCGCACCGGCGCCGGCACGCCGATGGGCGAATACTTCAGGCGCTACTGGCTGCCGGTCGTGCTCTCGCGCGAGCTGCCGGCGCCCGACTGCCCGCCGATCCGCGTGCAGATGCTCGGCGAGGACCTGCTGGCGTTTCGCGACACGCAGGGCCGCGTCGGGCTGATCGAGCCCACCTGCGCGCACCGCGGCGCGAATCCCTTCTTCGGCCGCAACGAAGACGGCGGCATCCGCTGCATCTACCACGGCTGGAAATACGACGTCGACGGCAAGTGCATCGAGATGCCGAACGTGCCCGCCGGTGCGGCGTATCACGGCAAGATCTCGATCAAGGCCTATCCGACGCGCGAGTTCGGCGAGATGGTGTGGGCCTACCTCGGGCCGCGCGAGCGCATGCCCGAAGAGCTGCCGCAGCTCGAGCACGGCATGCTGCCGGCGTCGCACCGCTATGTGTCGAAGCGGCTGCAGATGTGCAACTGGGCGCATTCGATGGAAGGCGCGCTCGATACCGCGCACTTTTCCTTCCTGCACATGCCGGCGCCTTCGGTCGCGACGTATGTGAATCCCGCCACCGCGGCCGACGAGCGGCGCCTTCGCTG
>VBCP01000465.1 GCA_005888925.1 Betaproteobacteria bacterium
AAATCGCGCGCCTTCAGGCGGTAATGAACCAGGACGTCGGGCCGCTGCGCACGCGCACCGGCCTCGAGCGCGCGCTCGGGCACCTGAGCGTTCTCGCTTCCGCCTGCGAAGACCTGCCGGCGCCGGCCGCCGGCCTCGATGCCGAGTGGTTGGACCTGCATGATCTGCGGAACATGCGGCTCGTAGCCGAATGCGTCGCACGCTGCGCCCTCGCTCGCACCGAAAGCCGTGGTGCGCATCAGCGCGACGACTTTCCGGACATGGATCCGGCGTGGCGCAGGCACCAGAAACTGCGCCTCAAGCCGGAGGGAGTGCAGCTTGAAAGCTGAGCTCAAGCTGTGGCGCGGCACGCCCGGGTCCGCCGGCCGCTACGAGCGCTACGAGGTGCCGTTCGAGCCGGGCCAGACGGTGCTCGACGCACTGCGCTGGATCCGCGTGCACCATGACCTGCACTACGCGCCTTGCCGAGCGGGAAATGACGCTCGAGCCGTTGCCGAACAAGGCGCTGATCAAGGACCTCGTCACCGAGATTGCGCCGCCGGACGAGCGTCTTGAGCGATGAGGCCGGCCTCGCAAGCCTTGATTTGCAGCGCGAGGTACTTCGAGTAGATGCGCGACTGCGCGAAGCTGCCGGCGATGAACCATAGTCCCGGCTGCGCGGTGCGCGTGAACATGTTGCGCAGCTCCTGGCCGTCGCCGAATCCCCAGATCGGGCCGACGCGCGCGGCCACTTCCTCACCGAAGAGCTTCTGTACCAACGCCTCCTGGCCCTTGTAGCCCGTGGCCAGGACCACGAGGTCGGCGCCCTTCTTCAATAGACCGTCGAGCTCGGAAAACTGGGCGAGGCCGATCTTGCCTTCGACGATCAGGTCGGAGCAGCCGACGTTGAAGTAGTAGCCGCCGCCGCGCGTCAGGTATTTGAACTGCCAGCCGGTGCCGCCTTCGCCGAAGTCGAGCTTGAAGCCCTTCTCTTCGAGCCGGTCGAGGAGCGCCTTGTCCAGGTGCTTGGCATGCTCGGTGGCGAGCACGTGCGCCTTCTTCGCCACGGCGAGGGGCACCGACGCGGTGATCAGGTCGCAATCCTCCAGCGGCGGTCCCTCGCTGTAGAGCGCGTAGACCAGCTGGGCGCTCGGGTCGCACTGGGTGATCAGCGTCGGGCTGCGCTGCACCAGCGTGACTTGCGCGCCGCACGAATAGAGGTCCTGCGCGATGTCGTGTCCGCTGTTGCCGGTGCCGATGACGAGCGCGCTTTTTCCCTGCCATGCCTCGCCGTCGTCGTACTGGCTGGAGTGCAGGACCTTGCCGCGGAAGTTGCGCAGTGACGCGATATCGGGAAGCTGCGGGATGCCGCTCACGCCGGTCGCCAGGACGACGTGCCGAGGATGCATCTCGCGCTTCGCGCCGTCGACGCCTCGCAGCGTAACGGTCCAGCGCTTCTCCTTCTCATCGTACGCGCCGCCCTCGAACTCGGTGCCGGTCCAGTAATTGAGCTCCATCGCTTCCACGTAGGCCTCGAACCAGCCGGCGAGCTTGTCCTTCGGGATGTAGACCGGCCAGTTCGGCGGAAAGGGCATGTACGGCAGATGGTTCACGTGCACCTGGTTGTGCAGGGTGAGCGCGTCGTAGCGCTTGCGCCAGTTGTCGCCGATGCGCGGCCAGCGATCGACGATCAGCGTATCGACCTGCAACTGCGCAAGGCGCGCGGCGATCGAGAGCCCGGCCTGCCCGCCGCCCACCACGAGCACCACCGGATCGCGCTCGTCGTACGCCTGGGCCGATCGCCGCTGCGCCAGCCAGTTCGGCGCGGCGAAATCGCGCGAGTACGACCAGCCCTTGGGTCGCAGGCGGCCGACCTGTTCCTCGTGGCCCTTCAGCTCGTCGAGCGCCGTGAGCAGCGTCCACGCTCTCGGTTCTTGATCGTCGGGCGGCAGACGCAGCACGCCGCTGCCCTGGCCCACGGCGGTCTCGAAGCGGAAGATCGCCTCGATGCACTTCGCGCCCGCGCGTGTCACGTGGCGCGGCGCAGTGCGATCGGGATCGGTCCTGAAGCCGGCCGGCCTGACCCGCTCGGCGTGCGCAGCCAGCTCTTCGGCAATGGCGTGCACGCCGCTGACCGTGCCGATGCGCCAAGTCAGCGCCAGGACATCGCGCCAATGACTGTCGGGATGAAACAGGCTCTGGAGCAGTGCTTCATCGCGCGCCGCGAGCGCGTGCTCCAACCGTGCGAGCCAATGGTTGGCGATCGTCGCCAGGGGTTCCGTTCTCAAGCGGTCTGGATCGCCTCCTCGACGAGGTCGGCCTCGGCCTCGCGCCGGGCGATGAGCCCGTCGAGTTTCTGGCCCTGCCACAAGCGCTTCATCGAGCGCAGCTGATCGGCGATCTTCTGCAGGTCGCGCGCCGCGACCGCGTCGCGGATCGCGCGCATCTCCCTGCGCCGGTCCTCCCCGGGCCGATCCACCATGGAGCAGCCGCGGTTGTACACGAGAGAGACCAGCGCCCCCTGCACTTCCTGCGGCAGCCGCTCGTAGCCGGGAAAGGTCTGCGCCGTCTGGAACTCGCACTTGGGGAGCGTGCGGCGTTCGAACACCTTATCCGCATCGGCGCGCTTGATGCGGATGTCGGCGAGCGCGGCCGCGCGATTGCGCGCCTTGAGGCCGGTCAGCCCGACCACCGCCCGCAGGCGCTCCCGGGCGTTCTTGTTCAGGCAGGCGCCCCAGTCCGATTCGAACTGGTCGACCGTGACGTAGCCCAGGTCGTAGCCGATGCCGAGCGTGATGCCCGATGAGCCGCCCGGCCACGCTCCGGGCTGATTCATGCCTTCCGCTGCGAGAATCAGCTGAAGCGCTTCGCTGCAGATCATGGTCGCGCCCTTGACCGGCGATGTTCGCATGGCAGGCGGCGCGCGAGCGCAAAAAGCACCAGCGCGAC
>VBCP01000016.1 GCA_005888925.1 Betaproteobacteria bacterium
GGTCGCGGCCGCGACGTTGGCTTCGGCGATCTCGGTCGCCTGCTTCGCGACCTTGTTCATGTTGTCGTAGGCCGAGTTGGCGGCGGCGAGCATCGACTTGACCGCGGCGACGGCAACATCGGAGCCGGCGGGCGCGTTCTTCGATACCTTGTCGAGCAGGCTGATGAAGTTCTCGTTCCACTCGGCGACGCGGCGCTCGGCCACGCGGCTGAACTCGGAGTTGGCTTCGGTTGCGACTTCGTACACGCTCTTCGAGTAGGCGATGGCCTTCTCGATGGCGGGCTGGGCGAAGGAATTCTGCAGCGTCACGAATTCCTGGACGTCCTTGGCGCCGAGCAGCGCGCGGGTGTTGGCGATCGTTTCTTCAAAGGCGCTCTTGACCGCGCTTGCGTTGATGTTCGCCAGCTTCTCGAACGCGGCGAACTGAGCATTCGCTACGGCGAGGAGCGTTTCTACGTTGCCTTTTTGGGCAGCTTGGATCTGTTCCGGGGTTACGTACATATATGGCTCCTGGTCGATGGGTTTTGTGCAATGCAGCAAATGTGATTTTAGGCCGATCACCTAGGAAGTCAAGGGGCTTGTGCGTAGCAGCACAATGTGATTGGTGTATCGCACAAGCTACTACCCCCGCCTCCCGCGCGCGGCCCCGCCGCTGGCCGCGACCGGCGGGAAAAGTTAGGGCTCCCTTACACTGCCCCGATGACGCTCGAATACCGTCCCAGCGACCCAGCGGTGCTCGCCGATCCCTTCGGCGTTTATGGGCGGCTGCGGGACGAAGACCCGGCGCACTGGAGCCCGCAGCTCAAGGCTTGGGGCCTGCGGCCGTTTTTCGCCACGCTGCCTTCAGCCGAAGCGGCGCGCATGTCCGAGCTCGTTCGCATCCTCACGCTGTGGATGGTGTTTCGCGATCCACCCGAACACACGCGCCAGCGCCGCCTCGCGAGCCGCGTGTTTCACGTGCGCTCGATGCACGCGTTGCGTCCGAACGTGGAAGCGCTCACCAGTTGGCTGCTCGAGGGCATTGGCGAGCGCTCGAGCTTCGATTTCATCGCCGAGTTCGCCGGCCCGCTGCCCGCGCTGGTCATCATGGATATGCTCGGCGCGCCGCGCGACGAGCTCGCGCGCCTCAAACGCCTGTCGGACGAGATGGCGCTTTTCATCGGCAGCGCGCGCGACACGCCCGCCAAATACCAACGGGCCGAGGCCGCGACGCACGAGATGGCCGATCTCTTCCGTTCGCTGATCGCCGCGCGCCGGGCAGCGCCGCAGCGCGACCTCCTCTCCGAGCTGGTGCACCTCGAGGACGACGGCGACCGGCTGTCCGAGGATGAGCTCGTGGCCACGTGCGTCCTGCTGCTCTTCGCCGGCCACGAGACGACCACGCATCACATCGCCAACGGCCTGGCGGCGCTGCTGCGCTTTCCCGCCGAACTCGAAAAACTGCGCGCGAACCCATCGCTCGCGCCGGCGGCCGTCGAGGAGCTGTTGCGCTACGACGGCCCGATCGGCGCGCAGGTGCGCATCGTGCAGGAGCCGCAGGTCTATCACGGCCGGGAATTCAAGACGGGCGACCGGGTGTTCGTGATGATGAATGCCGCGAACCGGGATCCGCGCGCGTATCCGCAGCCCGACCGGGTGGATCTCGAGCGCCACGGCGTGCCGCATCTCACCTTCGGCTATGGCGCGCACATCTGCCTCGGCTTTCCGCTGGCGCGGCTCGAAGGGCAGATCGCGCTGCCGGCGATCCTCGCGCGCTGGCGCTCGATCGAGCCGGCGCAGGAACGCATGGCGTGGATGGATTCGATGGTGCTGCGCGGGATGAAGGCGTTTCCGATCCGCGTACGCGCTTGAGTACGCAGGCGGATCATCTTCCGGCGCGGCTGTGGTGGCTGCTGGGTGCGCTGACGCTCGCCTGGGGATTCAACTGGACGGCGATGAAGCTCGCGCTCGCCGAGGTGCCGCCGTGGCTCTTCCGATCGCTCTGCCTGGGCCTGGGCTCGGGCGTGCTCTTCCTCGTGCTGCGGCTGGGCGGCCAGCGTATTCCGCTGCCGCGCGGACAATGGCTGCGCCTTTGGGTCCTCGCGTTTTTCAACATCACCGGCTGGAACATCCTCGTGGCGTTCGGCCTCACCATGATTCCCTCGGGGCGCGCATCGATCCTCGCCTATACGATGCCGGCGCTCGCCATCCCGCTGTCCATCTGGCTGCTGGGCGAGCGTCTCACCGTCGCAAAGGCAATCGGCCTCGCGCTCGGCCTCGGCGGTCTCGCGCTCTTGATCGGCGAGGGCTACGCCGCCATCGGCGCGGCGCCGCTCGGCACGCTGCTGGTGCTCGGCGCCGCGGCGAGCTGGGCGCTCGGCGCCGTGCTGCAGAAGAAATATCCGATCGCCATGCCGGCCGGCCCCTATACCGCGTGGATCATGCTGCTCGGCGGCGTGCCGATCTTCATCGGCGCCGCGCTGCTGGAGGATACGCGCGCTCTGGCGCACATCGGCATCGGCGCGTTTTTCGGCACGGTCTACAACGTGCTGATCGCCTTTGCCTTCGCGTACTGGGCATGGATCAAGCTCGCGACTTCGGTGTCGGTCACGGTGTTCTCGCTCAGCATCCTCATCATTCCAGTG
The DNA here is from genome assembly GCA_005888925.1 of Betaproteobacteria bacterium. Classification (GTDB taxonomy): domain Bacteria; phylum Pseudomonadota; class Gammaproteobacteria; order Burkholderiales; family SG8-39; genus SCGC-AG-212-J23. Next base: position 2,625 of record VBCP01000016.1, read on the forward strand.
GTCGCGGTGCTCGGTGGGATGCTGTTTCTCGGCGAGCGACCGAGCGCCGCCGAATTCGCCGCGCTCGGGCTGGTGCTCGCTTCCCTCGCTACGGTCGTAACGCCAAGGCGCGGCGCCGCGAAATGAGCGCCGAGTTCCAATTGCGCAGCGCTTCGTCGAGGTTGGCGGCGTCGGGCTGACCCAGAAAGCGCAATGCCTTTCGCACGGTCTGGAACGAGAGCTCGATCGGCGCGGCGCCGGTCTGCTTGGAGAGCTTCTCGCCCGCCGCGTTGACCGCGACCGGCACGTGCAGATAGCGCGGCGTGGGCACGCCGAGCAGGCGCTGCAAGTAAATCTGGCGCGGCGTCGAATCGAGTAGATCAGCGCCGCGCACGACGTCGGTGATGCCTTGCGCAGCATCGTCGACCACCACGGCGAGCTGGTAGGCATAGAGGCCGTCGGCGCGATAGAGCACGAAGTCGCCGATGTCGCGCTCGACAAGCTGCGACTGCGCGCCCTGCACGCGGTCGTCGAAGCGAATCTCCTGCCTGTCGGTGCGGATGCGCAGCGCGCGTCCCGCCCGCGCTCCGCGCGCGCGGCACGTCCCGGGATAGATGTGCGCACCGTCGGTCGCGAGCGCGAGCGACGAATCCGCGATCTCGCGCCGCGTGCAGTCGCACCAATAAGTGTGCGGGCGCAGCTTGTCGAGCGCTTCGCGATAGAGCGATTCGCGCTGGCTCTGGTAGACGACCTCGCCGTCCCAGCCGAGGCCCAGGCGCTCGAGCGCGCGCAGGATTTCATCCGCCGCGCCGGGCACCGAGCGCGGCCGGTCGAGGTCCTCGATGCGCACCAGCCAGCGTCCGCCGGCGGCGCGCGCGTCGAGCCAGCTCGCAGCCGCTGCAATCAGCGAGCCCATGTGCAGCGGCCCGGTGGGCGAAGGCGCGAACCGCCCGGTGTACATGATGGTCTAGACTACACTGCCCCCTTTTTTTGGAAGGACCGCCGTGGCGACCGTCGAGCTCACCCAGGAGAACTTCGAACAG
>VBCP01000467.1 GCA_005888925.1 Betaproteobacteria bacterium
CTGCTTTTCGGCATCGTCCTTGGCGCAGCCGTAGCGCTCCTGGATCTTGCCGACCAGCTGGTCGCGATGCCCGGCGAGCTGGTCGAGCTCGTCGTCGGTGAGCTTGCCCCAGCGCTCCCTGAGCGCGCCTTTCATCTGCTTCCAGTTGCCCGAGATGCGATCCCAGTTCATGTGCCACTCCTCGTTGCGGTTAATGAGCAGCGGTGCCGGTGCAACAGCCATGCCGAAGCAGTTCTTTCACTACTAGACCCGCGCGGGCTGGACCAGGCGCGCGACCGTGGCGAGGAGCGCCACCGGCTCGACCGGCTTGGCGAGCCCGGCGTCGTAGCCGGCCGCCACCGCGCGGCTCGCCATCTGCGGCTCGCTCTCCCCGGTGAGCGCTGCGGCACGCAGGCAGCCACCGCGTTCCGCGGGCAGCGCGCGCACCGCCCGGATCAGCACGTAGGCGTCGTCGCCGCGCATGCCCATGTCGGACAGCATGATGTCGGGCCGCCATTCGTCCAGCGCGCGCAGTGCTTCCGCGGAGTTCTTCACGGCGCGCGCCTCGGCCCCGGCCACGCGCAGCACCTTCAGCAGGAGCTCGCGCGCTTCGGCGTCGTCCTCGACCACCAGGGCGCGCACGCCGCCGAGCAGCGGCGCATCGAGCGAGCGGCCCTCGGGCTCCTGGCCGGCGGAGCCGCGCGCGAGCTCGAGCAGGTTCGCCACGATGCGGCTCTGCGTGCGGGCGTTGCGCACGATCGCTTCGAGCGCCGCGCCGGCTTCGCTGCCCTGCGGCAGCTGCTCGCGCAGGTGCGCCGACCACGTGGCGATCGCCTGGGCCGGCGACTGCAGCTCGGCGACCACCGAAGCGAGAAACCCGTCCTTCGCCCGGCTCGACTGCTCGGTAGAGATGCGCAGCTTGCGCTCGCGCTCGAGCGAGCGCGCCAAGGCCTCCTCGGCGTGCTTGCGCTCGTCGATGTCGATGCAAATGCCGACAAAGCCCAGGAAGAGGCCGGACGCGGCGCCTTCCCTCGAAAATTGCGGCGCCGCGCGATCCAGCACCCAGCGGTACTCGCCGTCATGGCGCCGCATGCGGTATTCGATCTCGAACGGCTCGCGTGCGTCGAAGGCGCGCACGCAGCTGTCGAGCCAGCGGGCGAGATCCTCGACGTGCACCACGCGCGACCAGCCATCGCCCTTCGCCTGCTCGGCGCTGTAGCCGGTGAACTCGAGCCAGGCGCGGCTCGTGTGCTCGCACGACATGTCCGGCCGGGCACGCCACAGCATCAGGGGAACGGTGTCGTCGGGCTTCACACAGTGACTCGCTGCAGGAGCCATGCCGGGGACTTCCTGTAGCGGAACCACTACTTGGGCACGGCCGGCGCAGTCCGGTTCTTACACGGGCGCGCAACGCTTACATAGAGCCGCCTGGACGCCTGGCGCGGCACGGGCACGAGCTTTGCTCCCTCTTGATCCAGCTTTACCCACCATTTATCGAAGGAGTCCGTCATGTTGAGCTGGGCGCTTGCGTTTTTCATCATCGCCATCATCGCGGCGATCTTCGGCTTCACCGGCATCGCTGCCGGGGCGGCGGAAATCGCCAAGATCCTGTTCGTGGTATTCGTGGTGCTCTTCCTGGTCTCGCTGGTCGCGGGGCTGCTGAGAAGGCCTTAACGAGGAGGTCCTATGCACAAACTACTGAGCATTGCAGTGGCGCTCGCGTTCGCGGGCAGCGCCTGGGCACAGAGCGGTCCCGCTGCGCCCTACACCGACAAACCGCGCGTAGGCGCGCGCGCCGACGGCACGCCGGACGTGAAGCCGAGCGTCGACCGCAAGGCGCGCAAGGCGGAGCACGACCGCATCGAGGCCGACTACAAAGCCGCCAAGGCGAAGTGCGGCCCGATGCAGGGTCACGAGAAGGAAGTGTGCGAAGCCGACGCCAAAGGCAAGGAGAAGGTCGCCAAGGCCGAGCTCGAGCAGAAGTACGAGCCCTCGGACTCGCATTCGCGCAAGGTCGACGAGGCCAAGGCGGAGCACGAGTACAACGTCGCCAAGGAAAAGTGCGACGTGGCGAAGGGCAAGGAAGAGAGCGCCTGCGAGAAGGAAGCCAAGGCCAAGTACGAGCGCGCCAAGGCCGACATCAAGGCGCGGTTCGCGTCGAAGGAGCGTAAAGCCGCCACCGGAAGCACCTCGAAATGAGCGGAGCGTTCCTCTCCGACATCCAGACGCTGCGCAAGCGCGCCCGGGAGCACATCGCCCAAGGGGCGGTGACTCCCGGATATCACGCCGACCGCAGCGTGGTGCTGAAGCTGCTGAACGAGGCGCTCGCCACCGAGATCATCTGCACGCTGCGCTACAAGCGCCATTACTTCATGGCGAAGGGCATCCATGCCGAGGGCGTGGCGGCGGAGTTTCTCGAGCACGCCGGCGAGGAGCAGCAGCACGCCGACCAGATCGCCGCGCGCATCGTGCAGCTCGGCGGCGCGCCGGATTTCTCGCCCGACGGCCTCGCCACCCGCAGCCACGCCGAGTACGTCGAAGGCGGCTCGCTCGAGGAGATGATCAAGGAGGACCTGGTCGCCGAGCGCATCGCCATCGACAGCTACCGCGAGATGATCGCCTACCTCGGCGACGAGGATCCGACCACGCGGCGCATGATGGAGGAGATCCTGGCGAAGGAGGAGGAGCACGCCGACGACCTCGCCAACCTGCTGGAGGACCTAGGGAAGCATTAGGTCGATGGCGCGCGGTCTCTGGAAAGGCGCGATCAGCTTCGGCCTGGTGAACGTGCCGGTGGAGCTGTACTCGGCGCACAAGCGCTCGGCCGAACTCGACCTGACGATGCTCGACAAGCGCGACATGGCCCCGGTCGGCTACCAGCGCGTCAACAAGGCGAGCGGCAAGCAAGTGCCCTGGGAAGACGTGGTCAAGGGCTACGAATACGAGGACGACAAGTACGTCGTGCTCTCCGAAGAGGACTTCCGGCGCGCCAACCCCGAGGCCACCAAGACGGTCGACATCGTCGCGTTCGTCGAGCTCGCCCAGATCCCGCCGATCTACTTCGAGACCCCCTACTACCTCGGCCCGAGCAAACGCGGCGAGAAAGCCTATGCGCTGCTGCGCGACGCGATGGCGAAGGCCGGCAAGGCCGGCATCGCCACCGTGGTGATCCGCACCAAGCAGTACCTCGCGGCGCTCATCCCGCAGGACGAGGCGCTGCTGCTGAACACGCTGCGTTACTACAAGGAGCTGAAGCAGCCCGAGGACCTCGAGATCCCCGAGAAGCTGAAGGGGCATAAGCCGACCTCCAAAGAGCTGGACATGGCGCTGCGCCTGATCGACGACATGGCCGACGAATGGCAGCCGGAGAAGTACCACGACACCTACCACGAGGATCTGCTCAAGCGCATCCAGGAGAAAGTGAAGGCCGGCCAGACCGAGGAGGTGACCGAGCCCGAGAAGGCAGCGCGGCCGAAGAAGGGCGCGGACGTGATCGATCTCATGTCGCTGCTCAAGAAGAGCGTCGAGCAGAAGCCCCACCATAAACCGAAGCGCGCCACGCGCAAGCGGCGCGCCGCCTGATGCCCAAGCGCGTCATCCGCTACGCGGTGGTCGGCTGCGGGCACATCGCCCAGGTGGCGGTGCTGCCGGCCTTCGGCAATGCGCGGCGCAATTCCAAGCTCGCGGCGATCGTCTCGGGCGATCCGGTGAAGCGCGAGGAGCTGCGCAAGAAGTATGACGTCGAGCGCGCCGTCGATTACGCGCAATACGACGAGCTGCTGAAAAGCGGCGCCATCGACGCGGTGTACATCGCGCTGCCCAACAGCATGCTGACCGAGGCGCAGTGTGAATTAATGGCAAAGGCCGCTCGCGATGGGCGCGCGAAGCTGATGATTGCCTACCGCCTGCATTTCGAGCGCGCCAACCTCGAGGCCATGGAGATCGCGCGCTCCGGGCGCATCGGCGAGCCGCGCCTTTTCACCTCGACCTTCAGCATGACGGTGGTGCCGGACAACATCCGCGTGAAGCGCGCGCTCGGCGGCGGCGTGCTCTACGACATCGGCATCTATTGCATCAACGCCGCGCGCTCGCTGTTCCGCGACGAGCCGAACGAGGTGCGCGCCGCCGCGGCGGGCGCCATCGGCGACGTCGAGGAGTCGGTGAGCGCGGTGCTGCGCTTTTCCAACGAGCGCCTCGCCTCGTTCACCTGCAGCTTCGGCGCCACCAAGGTGTCCGAGTACCGGCTGGTGGGCACCAAGGGCGAGTTCGCCGTCGATCCGGCCTACGAGTATGCGAAACCGCTGGAGCACCGCCTGAGCCTGGAAGGCAACCTGGTGAGCGAGCGGCGCTTCGCCAAGCGCGACCAGTTCGCACCCGAGCTCCTGTACTTCTCCGATTGCGTGCTGCAGAACCGCGATCCCGAGCCCTCGGCCGAGGAAGGCCTGGCCGACGTGCGCGTGATCCGCGCGCTCTACCAGTCGATCGAGAGCGGCCAGCCGGTCGAGCTCGGTCCCTACCAGCGCCGCGAGCGCCCGAGCCTCGAGCAGGAGATCCGCCGCCCGCCGATCGAGAAGCCCCAAGTGATTCACGCTCAAGCCCCGTCCGGGGGCAATTAAGGAGGTCCCATGAAACGCACTGCCCTGCTGCTCTCCGCCCTGCTCGCCGCCGTTCCCGCGTCCGCGCAGCCGACGGAGAAAACCAACGACCAGGCGACCGAGGAGGGCCGCGAGAAGAACAACCAGCTCGCCCAGGACGCCGCGCTCACGAGCAAGGTGCACACGGCGCTCGCCAACGACGTCGGCCTGAAGACGCTGCGCGCGATCAACGTCGACAGCGACAAGGGCGTGGTCACGCTCAAGGGCCGCGTCGACTCCGAGGACACCAAGCAGCGCGCCGAAGCGGTCGCCAAGCGCGTGAGCGGCGTCAGCGCGGTGAAGAACGAGCTGCGCGTGAAGGGCGGCTGATGGAATCGCCGACGCCGCTCTTGTCCATCGCCGAGACGCGCGACGGCGTCTGGAGCGTCAACGAGCGCGGCCCGAGCCGCGTGGCGATCGCGTATTTCCCGAGCAAATGGGGCGCGATGAAGCACGCGGTGCGCGTGGCGCTCGCCAAGCCGCGCTGCCGCGTCGCCGTGGTCGAGCGCGACGGCACGGTGCGCGCGGCGCGCGATTACGAGCAGGGAGCCGATACTCATCCCGAGGTTTGATATGAAAACGTCCACCTTCGCTCTCATCATCGGTATCGCCTATCTCGGCGCCGGCATCCTCGGACTGATACCCGCCGCGCTCGTGCCGCCGCCGATCGACGCCCCGCCGACCAACTTCACCCTGCTCTACGGCTATCTGCTGGGGCTCTTCCCGGTGAACCTGCTGCATAGCCTGGTGCATATCGTGATCGGCGCGTGGGGCATCTCGGCCTGGTCCGGCCGCTCGAGCAGCATCAGCTTCGCGCGCGGCCTCGCCATCCTCTACGGCGCGCTCGCCGTGCTGGGCATGTTCCCGCTGCTCAACACCGCCATGGGCATGATCCCGATCCACGGCAACGACGTCTGGCTGCACGGCATCACCGCCGTGGTCGCCGCCTACTTCGGCTGGCGCCAGCCGGCGGGAATCTCCGAGCGCCGTCACATCCTCGGCGACCGCCGCCAGCGCATGTTCC
>VBCP01000468.1 GCA_005888925.1 Betaproteobacteria bacterium
GTAGGCGATGATGAATTGCGGGCTGTTGAGCAGGTAGAGGGCGACGCGCTCGCCCTTCTTCAGGCCCAGGCGCGCGAGCGCGCAAGCGAGCCGGTCGGTCGCCTCGCGCAGCTCGCGGTACGTGATCGCCCGACCGTAAAACACCACGGCGGTGCGCTCAGGGGCGCGTGCCGTCGCCTCGTCGAATGCCTCCGGCACCGTTTTGAGCGGCACCTCGACGTCGGCCGGCACGCCGGGCTCGTAGTGCGCGAGCCAGGGACGCGACAGGTAGATCTCGGTTGCGCCCTGCAGTTGAGTTGCTCCCACGCTCCTCCTCGTCGAAGATTCTAGACCGATGGATGCCGTAGTCGCCCAGGCGATGGCCAAGTGGCCGAACGTGCCCGCCGTTTACGGCTGGCTCGCGCTCGACCGGCGCGGCAACTGGCTGATCAAGGGAGAACGCATTGCCAACCAGGCGCTGCGCGATTTCATTTCCCGCAACTATGAAGCCGACGCCGCCGGCCGCTGGTATTTCCAGAACGGCCCGCAGCGTGTTTATGTGGCGCTCGCGTACACGCCGCTGGTCGTTCACTACGAGGCCGATGAGCTGCGCGACCATTGCGGGCGTGCGTTCGCCGCGCGCACGACGTATTTGGACGACGAAGGCTCGGTCCTGATCGAAGGCGATGGCGTGATCGCGCTGCTCGACGACCGTGACCTCGCGCGCTACGCCGATGCGGGCCCTTCGCTGCACTGCATCACGCGCGCCGAGGTTCCGGGCCGGTTCCGTTTTGTGAAAGACCCGAAACCGACCTGAATTCCAGACCCGCGCATTCCTTGCGCCTAGGTAATTTCCTCTTTATAATCCGGCCTCTTTTTTAGCCCCGGGGCGGCTACGGAAGTAGAGCGTTGCCGCCTCGGTTCGTTTCTGGAACCGCAAAAACATGCCCACCGTCAACCAGTTAGTGCGGCAGGGACGCGCCGCCAAGCGTCCGAAGTCGAAAGTGCCGGCCCTGGCCGGCTCGCCGCAAAAACGCGGGGTGTGCACGCGCGTCTACACCACGACGCCCAAGAAGCCGAACTCGGCGCTGCGCAAGGTGGCGAAGGTGCGGCTCACCAACGGCTTCGAGGTGATCGGCTACATCGGCGGCGAAGGCCATAACCTGCAGGAGCACTCGGTGGTGCTGATCCGCGGCGGCCGAGTGAAGGACCTGCCGGGCGTGCGCTATCACATCGTGCGCGGCTCGCTCGACACGCAGGGCGTGAAGGACCGCAAGCAGGCGCGTTCCAAGTACGGCGCGAAGGCGCCTAAGTCAGCCTAAGGACACGATTCAATGCCGCGTCGCCGCGAAGTCCCCAAGCGCGAGATCCTGCCGGATCCGAAGTTCAAGAACGTCGAGGTCGCGAAGTTCGTCAACGTGCTGATGACGCGCGGCAAGAAGTCGGTCGCCGAGCGCATCATTTACGGTGCCCTCGACACGATCAAGTCGAAGTCGGGCAAGGACCCGATCGAAGTCTTCACGCAGGCGGTGCAGAACGTGAAGCCGGTGGTCGAAGTGAAGAGCCGGCGCGTCGGCGGCGCGAACTACCAGGTGCCGGTCGAGGTGCGCCCGGTGCGGCGCGTGGCGCTCGCCATGCGCTGGATCCGCGAGGCGGCGCAGAAGCGCGGCGAGAAGTCGATGACGGTGCGCTTGGCGGGCGAATTGCAGGAAGCGGCCGAAGGCCGCGGCGGTGCGATGAAGAAGCGTGAAGAGGTCCATCGTATGGCTGAAGCCAACAAGGCCTTTTCACACTACAGGTTCTAGGGACAATGGCTGTGGCGCGCAAAACTCCAATCGAGCGTTATCGGAACATCGGCATCTCGGCGCATATCGACGCCGGGAAGACGACCACGACCGAGCGCATCCTTTTCTATACCGGCGTGAACCACAAGATCGGCGAGGTGCACGACGGCGCGGCGACCATGGACTGGATGGAGCAGGAGCAGGAGCGCGGCATCACCATCACCTCAGCCGCCACCACCTGCTTCTGGAAGGGCATGGATCTGTCCTATCCCGAGCACCACATCAACATCATCGACACCCCGGGGCACGTCGACTTCACCATCGAAGTCGAGCGTAGCCTGCGCGTGCTCGACGGCGCCTGCATGGTCTACGACGCGGTCGCGGGCGTGCAGCCGCAGTCGGAAACGGTCTGGCGCCAGGCCAACAAGTACCGCGTGCCGCGGCTCGCCTTCATCAACAAGATGGACCGCGTCGGCGCCACGTTCTTCAAGTCCTACGAGCACATCCGCACCCGCCTCAAGGGCAACCCGATTCCTATCCAGCTGCCGATCGGCGCCGAAGACCAGTTCGCCGGCGTCATCGACCTGGTGACGATGCAGGCGATTTACTGGGACGACGCCACGCAGGGGATGAAGTTCGAGAAGAAGCCGATTCCCGCCGAGCTCGCCACCGAAGCGAAGCAGTGGCGCGAGAAGATGGTCGAGGCCGCGGCCGAGGCCAACGAGGAGCTGATGAACAAGTACCTCGAGTCGAATGAGCTTTCGGCCGAGGAAGTGAAGAAGGGCCTGCGCATCCGCACCATCAACAACGAGATCGTGCCGATGCTGTGCGGCTCGGCGTTCAAGAACAAGGGCGTGCAGGCGATGCTCGACGCCGTGATCGACTACCTGCCATCGCCCGTGGACATTCCCCCGGTGAAGGGCGAAGCCGAGAACGGGCAGCCGGCGACGCGCGCCCCCGATGACAGCCAGCCGTTCGCGGCGCTCGCATTCAAGATCATGACCGACCCGTTCGTCGGCCAGCTCTCCTTCATCCGCGTGTACTCGGGGGTGCTCACCTCGGGCGATACGGTGCTGACTTCGATGCGCGGCAAGAAAGAGCGCATCGGCCGCCTGCTGCAGATGCACGCGAACGAGCGCAAGGAGATCAAGGAAGTGCGCGCCGGCGACATCGCCGCGGTGGTCGGTCTCAAGGAGGTCATCACCGGCGAGACGATCTGCGACGTGAAGAAGTCCATCACGCTCGATCGCATGGAATTTCCCGAGCCGGTGATCTCGCAGGCGGTCGAGCCCAAAACCAAGGTCGACCAGGAGAAGATGGGCGTGGCGCTGAGCCGCCTCGCGCAGGAAGATCCATCGTTCCGCGTGCACACCGACGAGGAGTCGGGCCAGACCATCATCTCCGGTATGGGCGAGCTGCACCTGGAAATTATCGTCGACCGGATGAAGCGCGAATTCGGCGTCGAAGCCTCGGTCGGCAAGCCGCAGGTGGCCTACCGCGAGACTTTCAGGAAAGCGCTCGAGTCCGAAGGCAAGTTCATCAAGCAATCGGGCGGCCGCGGCCAGTACGGCCACGTCTGGCTCAAGCTCGAGCCGCAGCCTGGCAAGGGCAA
>VBCP01000469.1 GCA_005888925.1 Betaproteobacteria bacterium
GAAGGTGCCGCCGGGACGGCTCATCGATCCCGAAGGCCATCCGAGCGATGACCCGCGCTATGCCGTCATTCCCCCCTTCGGCGCGATGCTCGCCTTTGGCGAGCACAAGGGCTATGGCATGGCTATCGCGTGCGAGCTGCTCGGCGGCGCGCTCACCGGCGGCGGCACCTGGCACTACGAGGAATCGAGCAAGCAGCGCGTGATGAACGGCATGCTGGTGATCGTGGTCGATCCGAAGCGCCTGGGCACTGCCGCCGCTTTCGAGCGCGAAGCGCGCCTGTTCCTCGATTGGCTGCGCAAATCGCGCCCGGCGCCGGGCTTCGACCACGTGCGCATCGCCGGCGAGCCCGAGCGCGAAATGCGCGCAAAGCGCAGCCGCGACGGCATTCCGGTGGATGACAACACCTGGCAGGAAATCCAGCGCGCGGCGGACAAGGTGAAGCTCGCGCGCGAGCGCCTCCAGGCCCTCGCCCGGGGCGAGTGAGCGCCGCCGCCGCCCTCCACTGGTTCCTCGCCTGGGGCCGCGCGGCGCGCTTTGCGTTCGCGGTGGTGGCTGCAGTGCTCTCGCCGAAGTTGTACACGCCGCGCGCGCGCGCGGCGACCGCGCGGCAAATCTATTTCACCGCCTGGCAGGTGCTGCCCGGCTTCACGCTGTTTGCGGCGCTGCTCGGACTGGTGGTGGTGGAGATCACGCTGCGCGCCGCGTGGCAGTTCGGCCTCGAGCAATACGCCCTGGAGCTCATCTTTCGCGCCCTGGTGCTCGAGTTGATGCCGCTGCTTACGGCGCTTTTCGTCGCGCTGCGCTCGGGCGCGGCGATCAGTACCGAGATCGGCCTGATGCGCATCGCCGGCGACTTCCATGACCTGCCGAGCGCCGGCATCGAACCCTTCGAGCGCGAATTCGTGCCGCGCGTGGCTGCCGCCGCGGCCTCGGTGTTCGCGCTCACTACGCTCGCCTGCGTGTTCGTGCTCGCGCTTTCCTATCTGCTGATGTACGGCCCTTCGCCGTGGGGCTTTGATTCGTTCACGCGCACGGTAGCGCGCGTATTCACACCGCTCGCGCTTGGCGGCCTCGGCGTGAAGTGCGTGGCTTTTGGCGCCGTGGTGGCGGTGATTCCGATCTCGGCGGGACTGGAAGCAACGCGCGATCCGAGGTCGATACCGGTCGCGGTGATGGGCGGAATGGTGCGGCTATTCTTTGCGCTCGGACTGATCGAGATCCTCGCGCTTGCTCTGAAGTACGTGTGAACCGCGCTCAGCCGGGCTTCAGCGTGTAGCCCTTGTCGCGCATGCAGTCCTGCACGCGTTGGCCTTGCTGCAGCTGCCGGTCCGCGTCGCCATAGCTCCCGGCGGTCTGCACGCCGACTCCGGTGGGCGCGGTGCGCACCTCGACCGAGTTCGACGTCGTACGCGGGGAGGGCAGGCCGGGGACCGCCTGCGCTGCGGCGTTGCAGCTTCTCAAGTCGGCATCGACGCTCGCCGCTGTCGCCCCGGGTTTGTCCCACTGGGCGCTCGAGCAGCCCGCCACCAGCACTACGCAAATCCACTTTTTCATCTCAGCCGCCGTTTCAGGTCGGGCATGTACTTGCCCACGACGGATTGTGCCGCTGCCAGTGTTACACCGGCAACGAAAGCCGCCCCGAGGCTGCCGAACGGATGGCGCGCACGCAGCCCGGGTCGGGCGGGCGGCACCGGCTCGTTCGCCGCGGGCTCGGGCCGTGGGTACGCTTGGGGCTTAGTTTCCGGTCCATGCCGTGCCTCGCTGCGGCGCGAGCCGTGCTCCCGCGCGTACACCCAGGTGAATTCGGCGCCAAAGAGAAAGATCTGCGCCGAGTAGTACACCCACAGCATGAGCACGACGAGCGAGCCCGCCGCGCCGAACGGGGAGGCGACGCTGCTCTTGCCCAGGTATAGGCCGATCAGCAGCTTGCCGACGGCGAAGAGCACGGCGGTCACCGCCGCGCCCATCCACACATCGTGCCAGCCGACATGCACGCGCGGGATGAACTTGTAGATGAGTGCGAACAGCACCATCGTCAGGCCAAAGCTCAGCACGAGTTCGAGCGCGTGGGCCACGATCTCCGCGGGTCCCCACCACTGGCCCAGCGCGGCGATCGCCGCGCTCAGCACGAGCGACACGGTGAGCAGGAAGGCGATACCGAGGATCATGCCGAAGGAAAGCAGGCGCGTGCGCAGCAGGTTCCACCAGCCCTTGCTCGCCTCGCGCGCCGGGGCGCGCCAGATGCGGTCCAGGGCATTCTGCAGCTCGCCAAACACCGTGGCTGCACCGAGCAGCAGCGTGAACACTCCGACTATGGTCGCGACGACGCCTTGCGCGGGTCGATCCGCGGCCCGCAGCACGCTTTCCACTGCTTTCGCCCCATCGGCGCCGATCAGGGCGGCGAGCTGGCCGACGATCTCGCCGCGCGCGGCCTCGGCGCCGAACACCAGTCCCGCGACGGCAATCACGATGAGAAGCAGCGGCGCAATGGAGAACAGCGTGTAATAGGAAAGCGCTGCGCCCATGCTCGGCGCGTAATCGCCGGTCCAGGCGGCCGCCGTCTCCTTGAGGAGCTTGATCGTCGCCTTTGCGGAGAGCCGCATGCGCCGGCGGCGATGCAATCTCCGCGCCCGGGCGCCCGGAGGGCTGGTCGCTATAATCAAAACAAAGAGTTAGTTCATGGAACGCGATAGCGCCCAGACGCCCGTCCCGAAGAACCTGCAATTCCGCGTCGGCCTGCTGGTCGGCCTCGCGGTGGTGCTCGGCGCGGGATTCGTGATCTACGCGCTCTATGCGCGCGGGGTGTTCGAAGACACGCAGCGGCTCACGCTCGTCGCGGAAAACGCCGAGGGCGTCGCCATCGGCATGGATCTGACGTTTTCGGGCTTTCCGATCGGCCGCGTGCAGCGGCTGGCACTCGACGAGCAGGGACGCGCGCGCATCGACATCGATGTGCCTCGCACGGACGCGCACTGGCTTCGCGAGACCACGATCTTCACCCTCGAGCGGGGGCTCGTCGGCGCGGCTCGCATCCGGGCCTACACCGCGAACCTGACCGATCCGCCGCTTCCGAACGGCGCGGTGAGAAGCGTGTTGCGCGGTGATACCTCCGAAGAGATTCCGCGCATGGTGGCCACGCTGCGCAGCGCGCTCGAAAACGTGGAACAGATGACCGCCTCGGGTGGCAATCTGCAGATGGCGCTCGGTGACGTGCGCTCGATCACCGGGCGAGCCGCCGGGCGCTACGGCGTCCTCGGAATGCTGCTCGGTAATGAGGAAGATGCGCGCAAGCTGGTCGCGACACTGGATCACGCTAACGCCATCCTTGCTTCGGTCGATTCGCTCGTCGGTAAGACCGATAAGCTGGTGCTGAAGACCGAGGAGCGACTCTTCGCCCAGGGCGGCGTAATGGAGGGCACGGCGCGCGCGGTCGAGCAGCTCAACAGCCTGCTCGTGGACGTGCGCGACAGCCTCAAGCGCGCCGATGGCATCCTTGCAGACGCCGAACAGGTGAGCGGCAATGCCAAGGCCGCGACGGCAGACCTCGGCGCGCTGCGCACTGAAGTGGATGCCAGCGTGCGCAAGATCTCCAGCCTGATCGACGAAATCAACCGCAAGTGGCCCTTCGAGCGCAAAACCGAAATCCGGCTGCCTTAGCGGTAGCGGCGCTGCTCGCCGCGGCGTGCGGCGGCAGCCCGCCCGCGCCCGAGTGGCAGTCGAATGCTTCCGATGCGCTGCAGGCGTTCCAGCAGCGCTATCTCACGGGCGATACCAAGGGCGCGGATTCCGAGTTCCAGAGGGCGCGCTCCGAGCTCACCGCGACCGGCAGGGCCGATCTCGTGGCGCGCGCCGAGCTCGTGCGCTGCGCCGCGCGCGTGGCGAGTCTCGTGCTCGAGCCATGCCGCGGTTTCGAAGCGCTGCGCGACGGCGCCGGGCCCGAGGAGCTGGCGTACGCCGAGTATCTCGAGGGACGCGTCCCTCGAGCGCCCGCCAACGAGCCGCTCGCGCGCCTCGTAGCCTATGGCGTGCAATTGCGCGCTGGCACGATCACGCCGCAAGGCATCGCCGCCGCGGTCGACGTCGCGTCGAGCCAAGGCTGGCGCCGGCCGCTGCTCGCGTGGCTCGGCGTTCAGCTCAAGCGCGCGCAGGACGCGGGCGACAGCGAAACGGCGGCGCGCCTGAAGCGGCGCATCGAACTCGTCTCCGGCTAGAATTTCCCTCCCCTTAGGAGGATTGATGGCCAAGAAGGCGCCGCGGCCGCAGCCGAAGCAGATTCGTCCGGACGACATCGATCCGCACCACCGCTGGGACCGGCCGCTGCAAGCACCCGGCCGCACCCAGGTCGACTTCGAGGAGCGCGTCAACTTCCGCCGGCTGCACGATTACCGCCTCGCGCGGGTGCGCGCCGCGCTCGCGCACTCGGGCCTGGGTGCGCTGCTGTCCTTCGACCAGCACAACATCCGCTACACCACGAGCACCGTGATCGGCGAATGGGCGCGCGACAAGCTCACGCGCTATTCGCTCCTCACGGGCAATGGCGACCCGTATATCTGGGACTTCGGCAGCGCGGCGCGCCACCACAAGCTCTACGCGCCGTGGCTGCACCCGGACCACTGCCGCGCCGGACTGCTTGGCCTGCGCGGCGCGACCGGTGGCGATCTCACGCTGTTTCGCGATGCCGCGCGCGAGATCAAGTCCATCCTGACCGAGGAGGGCATGGCCGACATGCCGCTCGGCGTTGACGTGGTCGAGCCGCCGATGCTGTTCGCGCTGCAGAAGGAGGGCATCGAGGTGCGCGACGGGCAGCAGGTGATGCTCGAAGCGCGCGAAGTGAAGAACATCGACGAGCTGACGCTGCTCAACATGGCGGCGGCGATGGTCGACGGCGTCTACCAGGATATCGCCGAGGCCCTGAAGCCCGGCATCCAGGAATCCCAGATCGTGGCGCTCGCCACCAAGCGCCTCTACGAGATGGGCTCCGACTGCGTCGAGGCGATCAACTCGATCTCGGGCGAGCGCTGCAGCCCGCATCCGCACAACTTCACCGACCGCCTGATCCGCCCGGGCGATCAGGCGTTCTTCGACATCATCCAGTCGTTCATGGGCTACCGCACCTGCTACTACCGTACCTTCAACGTCGGCCGCGCGACGCCCGCGCAGCGCACGGCTTACAAAAAGGCGCGCGAATGGATGGATAAGGCGATCGAGCTCCTGAAGCCGGGCATGTCGACCGACAAGATCGCGCGCGCGTTGCCCGAGGCGAAGGACATCGGATTCGCAAGCGAAATGGAGGCCTTCGGCCTCAATTTCTGCCACGGCCTCGGACTCGGGCTGCACGAGCGCCCGCTGATCTCGCGCCTCACGTCGCTGCGCGAGCCGATCGAGCTGAAGGCCGGCATGGTGTTCGCGGTGGAAACCTATTGCCCGGCGACCGACGGCATCTCCGCCGCGCGCATTGAGGAAGAGGTGATCCTCACGCCCAAGGGCGCGACGATTATTTCCCTTTACCCCGCTGAGGAGCTTCCGATTGCCAACCCCTACTAGCAAGCTCGGCTGGATCGGCACCGGCCGCATGGGTTATGCCATGGCCGAGCGCTTCGCCAAGGGCGGTTGCGACATCGCCGTCTGGAACCGCACCAAGGCCAAGGCCGACCCGCTGTCGAAATACGGCGCGAGGGTGGTGAATCAGCTCGAGGAGCTCTCCACCCGGGACATCGTCTTCTGCATGGTGTCGACCTACGACGACGTCAAGGAAGTGATCGGCAAGGTGCTGGCCAAGGGCAAGCCGAAGATGATCGTCGAGTGCTCATCAATTTCCCTCGAGGGTTCGGCCGAGTTGCGCAAGACGCTCTCGGCGAAAGGCGTCGAGTACCTCGCGGCGCCGGTGAGCGGCAACGCCAAGGTGATCAAGGCCGGCAAGCTGACGATCGTCGCTTCGGGGCCGAAGAAGGCCTACGAAGAGGCGCGGCCGTTTCTCGACATGCTGGGCACGGGCTCG
Organism: Betaproteobacteria bacterium; assembly: GCA_005888925.1. Lineage (GTDB taxonomy): Bacteria > Pseudomonadota > Gammaproteobacteria > Burkholderiales > SG8-39 > SCGC-AG-212-J23. The sequence goes on from VBCP01000469.1 coordinate 6,000, forward strand.
AGCTATGTCGGTGAGGGCGAACTCGCGCGCATCGCGAAGATCTGCCACAACGTGATGCTCGGTGTGGTGATCCAGAACCTGTGCGAGATCACGATCCTCGCGCAAAAGGCCGGCATGCCGCGGCATGCCTTCCTCGATTTCCTCAATAAGAGCGTGATGGGCTCGATGTTCACCCGCTACAAGACGCCGGCGCTGGTCAACCTCGATTTCCACGTCACGTTCACGCCGAAGCTGCTGCGCAAGGACCTCGACCTCGGACTCGACGCGGGGCGCAATCTCGAGGTGCCGATGCCGCTGACCTCGCTGACGCGCGATCTCCTGCAGCAGATGATCGGGCACGGCATGACGGAAGAGGACTTCTCCACCCTGCTGCTGATGCAGGCGAAGGCATCGGGCCTCGAGCTCAAGCCGGAGAATGTGCAAGTGAGCGACGGCCTCAGTTAAGAAGATGTACACCGCGACGGCGGGCGTCGTACTGCCCACCACGATCATCGGCTCGCTGCCGCGGCCCGGCTGGTACACGCAGAATCTCGGCAGCCGCGACTTCCGCGAGGCCATGGTGGACCGCGTGTACCGAGAGCAATACCTCGATGCGGTCTCGGTTTACATGCGCGACCAGGAAGTCGCCGGACTCGACATCGTGACTGACGGCGATTGCCGCTTCGACGCGGACGTCGCCGGCCACAACTGGTTCTCGTACGCGCCGCTGCGCATGGACGGGTTCGCCGGCGCGCGTCCCTACCAGGTGAAGGGAGGGCTCGCCGGAATTCCGCACAAGCCCGGGCACATCCTGCACGACGTGCTCGAGACGCGCGTGATGCCCGACCTCGTGGGACCCGTGGGCCGCGGCAAGCTGCGCTATTCGGCGATCTGGAAGGCGGCGCAGCGCCAGACGAAAAAGGCGGTCAAGTTCGGCTCGATTACCCCCGAGCTGATCGCGATGGCGGTGCGCGATCTGCATTACAAGGATCTGCGCAAAGCGATCCTGGCGATCAGCGATGCGTTGAACGCCGAGCTGCACGAGCTCGCCGATGCCGGCTGCAAGGTGATCCAGATGGAGGAGCCGCAGATCCACCTGCTCGCGGCGAAAGGCCTGAACGACGCGGTGCTGAACGCGGACTTCATGGTCGAGGTGTTCAACAACACCGTGCGCGGGCTGCGTGCCAAGACCGAGGTCTGGTGCCACACCTGCTGGGGCAATCCGGCCGCGCAGCGCCTGTTCGCAACACAGCCGAGCTATGCGCCGGCGCTCGAAGCGTTGAACCGCGTCGATGCGGACGTCATCACCTTCGAGAGCTGCAGCTCGGGCGGGATGGACCTCGAGGCGATCGGCAAGCGCATCCGCGACAAGAAGGTCTGTATCGGCGTGGTCGATCACCACACGCTGCAGGTCGAGACGCCCGAGCAGGTGGCCGCTCTGGTGCGCAAGGCGCTCGAGCACATCCCCGCCGAGCACCTGGTGCTCGCCTCCGACTGCGGCATGGGCCGCGAGGGCATGAGCCGGCGCCACGCGTTCTACAAGATGGTTTCGATCGTGCTCGGAACCAACCTGGTGCGCCGCGAGCTCAAGCTGCCCGAGGCGCATTGCCTTGCCGGCGAACCGGGCTATTCGATGATCGAAGCCGAGAAGTGATAAGGTGCACCGAGCCTAACTTGGAGGAGGAGGGCACATGAGCATGCAACGCAGAAGGTTCATCCAGGCGGCTGGCGCCGCCGCGGGCGCCTCGGCGCTCGGCTTTCCTTCCATCCTGCGCGCGCAGGCCGAGTCGATCCGTCTCGGCCTGCTCACGATCAAGACCGGGGCGCTCGCCTCCGGCGGCATCGACATGGAGCGCGGGCTCAACATCTTCCTGAAGGAGAAGAACTACACGATAGGCGGCCGCAAGATCGTGGTCAGCGTAGCCGACAGCGGCGGCGTGCCGGCGCAGGCGCGCACCAAGATGCAGGAGCTGGTTGAGCGCGAGCGCGTGCAGGCGGTAGTCGGTCCGCTCGCTGCGTTCGAGGCCCTCGCGATGGACGACTACATCCGTGCCGCGCAGATCCCGACGCTGCCGGTTGCGGGCGCCGAGGACATGACCCAGCGCAAAGCGAACCCTTGGTTCGTGCGCGCCACGTCGACCTCGGCCGGCTGCGCGCATCCCATGGCCGACTACTGCGCGAAGCATCTCAGGTACAAGCGCATGGCCGCGATCGCCGACGATTTTGCCTACGGGCACGAGATGCTTGGCGGCTTCCAGAAGGTATTCGAGGACGCCGGCGGCACGCTGGTGCAGAAGCTCTTCTCGCCGCTCAACGCGCCCGACTATGGCTCGTACATTGCCCAGCTCAAGCCCGACGTCGACGCCGTGTTCCTCGGCTTCGCGGGCTCGAACGGCTTCCGCTTCTTCAAGCAGGTCAACGAGTACGGCCTGAAGACACCGATGGTCGGCGGCATGACGGCGTTCGACGAGGTCGCGGTGCGCAACATGGGCGACTACGCGCTCGGCTCGCTTTCGAGCTGCTGGTACACCGCGCAGCTCGATAACCCGATCAACCGGCGCTTCGTCGCGGCCTATCGCGCCGATAACGGCTACGACCCCGGCCAGTACGCCTCGGGCACCTACCTGTACGGCGAGGTCTTGTTTGCCGCGATCGAAGCGCTGAAAGGTCGCATCGAGGACAAGCAGACGTTCATCAAGGCGCTGCGCGCGGTGCGGGTCGACACGCTGCGTGGGCCGATCGCCTTCGACGAATACGGCAACGTCGTCGGCAACATCTACATCCGCAAGGTCGAGCGCAAAGATGGCCGGCTGGTGAACACGCCGGTGTACACCTACCCGAACGTGAGCCAGTTCTGGACATACGATCCGAAGGAGTTTCTCAAGCAGCCCGTCTATTCGCGCGACTGGCCACCAATGAAAGCAGGCGCATGAACGCGAAGCAGCGCATCAGCTATTTCCCGCTAGAGCGGATGGACGCGGAGATGCAGAAGGAAATGGAGCGCTGCAAGCGGGAAGGCACGCCGCGCCCGGAAAGCTCGGCGGTGCGCGCCCACGTGCCGGCCGCCTTCTGGGCTTTCGCAAACTCGTGGCGCGATCTGTTCCACCGTGGCGTCTGCGATCACGCGATCAAAGAGCTCTGCCGGCTGTATGTGTCGCGCTCGGTGCAGTGCGACTATTGCGGCAACCAGCGCTCCATCAAGGCCGCGGGCTCCGGCGTCGTGGAGGAGCACGTCAAGGACCTGCTCAACTTCGAGAAGTCCACGCGCTACAGCGAGCGCGAAAAGGCGGCGCTGGCCTACGCCGAGGCGATCACCTGGCATCTCGACACCGGCGACGCGTTCTGGGAGCGGCTGCAGCGCCATTTCAGCGAGCCCGAGCTCGTCGAGCTCGGCTGCTTCATCGCGCTCACTATGGGACAGCAGAGCTGGCTGCGGCTATTGAACATCGAGCACCATCAGGTGCTCGCCGGCACGCCCGCGTCGATGGCGCCGGGCTACGAGACGCCCGAGGCGCTGCAGCA
>VBCP01000470.1 GCA_005888925.1 Betaproteobacteria bacterium
CATGACGCTAAAATCATACTATGTCGGGTCACAGCAAATGGGCGAACATCAAGCACCGCAAGGCGGCGGCGGATGCGAAGAAGGGCAAGGTGTTCACGCGGCTCATCAAGGAAATCACCGTGGCGGCGAGGCTCGGCGGCGGCGGCGATCCGGACACGAACCCGCGCCTGCGCCTTGCCATGGACAAGGCGCGCGAGGCGAACATGACGAAGGACAGCGTGCAGAACGCGATCAAGCGCGGCGCCGGCCAGCTCGATGGCGTCTCGTACGAAGAGGCGCGCTACGAGGGCTACGGCCCGGGCGGGGCGGCGGTGCTGGTCGACTGCCTCACCGATAACCGCACGCGCACGGTCGCCGAAGTGCGCCATGCCTTCACCAAGAACGGCGGCAACCTCGGCTCGGACGGCTCGGTGGCGTACCTCTTTCACCACATCGGCCAGTTCATCTTCGCTCCGGGCACAAGCGAAGACCGCGTCATGGAGGCGGCGCTCGACGCGGGCGCGGAGGACGTGGTGAAGAACGACGACGGCTCGATCGAGCTCACCTGCGCGCCGGCAGACTTTCATGCAGTCAAGGCCGCGCTCGACAAGGCAGGCCTCAAGGCCGAGCTCGCCGAGGTGACGATGAAGCCGACGGCCGAGAGCGCGCTCCCTCGCGACGAGAGCGCGCGCCTGCAGCGGCTGCTCGAGGCGCTGGAGAATCTCGACGACGTGCAGAACGTGTACACCACGGCGGTGATCGACTGAGGATCCTCGGCATCGATCCTGGGCTGAGGCTCACCGGCTTCGGTGTGATCGAGGTGCGCGCGGGAAATCTGCGCTACGTCACGAGCGGCTGCGTCAAGTCCGGGCAGGGCGACCTGGCGGCGCGGCTCAAGGCGATTCTGGAGGGACTGCGCGAGGTGATCGCCGCCCATGCGCCGGTCGAGGTCGCGGTGGAGAAGGTGTTCGTCAACGTCAACCCGCAATCGACGCTCGCGCTAGGCCAGGCGCGCGGCACCGCGATCTGCGCCGCGGTCATCGCGGGTTTGCCGGTCGCCGAGTACACGGCCCTGCAGGTGAAGCAGTCGGTCGTCGGCAACGGCCACGCCGCCAAGGAGCAGGTGCAGCACATGGTGCGGCGGCTCCTCGCGCTGCCCGGCGAGCCCTCCGCTGATGCCGCCGACGCGCTCGCCTGCGCGATCTGCCATGCGCACGGCTCGCGGCTGGGCGAGCTTCCGATGCGCGGCCTGCGCATGCGCAAAGGCAGGCTCGTCTGATCGGGCGGCTCTCCGGCAAGCTCGCCGCCAAGAACCCGCCGCAGGTGCTGGTCGACGTCGGCGGCGTCGCCTACGAGCTCGACGTGCCGATGAGCACCTTCTACGCACTGCCGGCGACCGGCGAGGCGGTGATGCTCTACACGCATCTCGTGGTGCGCGAGGACGCGCACAGCCTGTACGGCTTCGCCACCGGCGAGGAACGCGCGGTGTTTCGCCAGCTGATCCGCATCTCCGGCGTCGGCGCGCGCACCGCGCTTGCCGTGCTCTCCGGCATGTCGGTGGCCGATCTCGCGCAGGCGGTGGCGCTGCAGGATGCCGGGCGCCTGGTCAGGATCCCCGGCATCGGCAAGAAGACCGCCGAGCGGCTGCTGCTCGAGCTCAAGGGCAAGCTCGCCGAAGGCGCCGCGGAGCCGGCGGGTGGGCGCGGCGGCGCCGACGTGCTGCACGCGCTGGTGGCGCTCGGCTACAGCGAAAAGGAGGCCCTCGCGGCGGTCAAGGGACTCGCGCCCGATATCCCGCTGGCCGAGGCGATCCGCGCCGCGCTCAAAACGCTGGTGCGCCGCTAGCGCTTTTTTCGTTGCGATTCCGCAACATGCGGCGTAATGCGGGCCCGGGTTTCGGTCGCGTCAGCCTGCCGGAAGGGTGGCTTTGCTAGTGTTTGCGGGCGTGATTTGGAGATTCCAGTAATCTGTACGCGCACGCTCAACGGAAAAGGGCGGCGTCGGCCGCTTTTTTTTCGCGTGCACAATAACAATTGGGGGCATTCATATGAATAAAAATGGCAAGACGCTCGCGGCAGTTCTCGCAGTGGGGGTCAGCGCGGCGATGCCGCTCGCGGCGCATGCACAGGCGGCGACGATCGGGGCCTACGCGGGCGGCGGCTTCGGACAATCGGAGGCGCTGGACTACGAATGCGACCCGCTGC
>VBCP01000471.1 GCA_005888925.1 Betaproteobacteria bacterium
GAGGCCCAGCCTAAGGCGGCAGCGGCGTGATCCGCCTCGAGCGCGATTTCCTCACCGGGTCGGTACCGCCGCTGGTGACGCCGTTCCGCGACGGCAAAGTCGATTACGACGCCTACGCGCGTCTCGTCGAGTTCCAGGTGAAGAACGGCACGCACGGCATCCTGGTGAACGGCACCACCGGAGAGCCGACCACGCTCACCGCCGAAGAGCGCAATCAGCTCGTTACGGTTGCGGTGCAGGCGGCGGGCAAGCGCATTCCGGTAGTGGCGCAGACCGGCTCGCAATCGCACGCCGAGACGGTAGCGCTCACCGACTACGCGACGCGTGCTGGCGCAAATGCGCTGCTGGTGCTGACCCCGTACTTCATCCGCGCACCGCAACGCGACGTGGCGGCGTACTTCAACGATCTCGGTGCACGCAGCGAGCTGCCGCTTCTGATGTATCACATCCCCGGTCGCTCGGCGTTCAAGGTCGAGCTCGCCACGCTCGAGGCGATCGCGGAAAAGACGCCGCACTTCGTCGGCATCAAGCACGCCGTGGACGACCATGCCTTCGTCACCGAGATGCTCGCGCGGCTGGGCAAGGACTTCAGGATCTTCGTCGGGCTCGAGGAATTCACTTTGTCGATGATGGCGCTGGGCGCGCAAGGCACGATGAACGCGGCAGGCAATCTTGCGCCGCGCGACATCGCGCAGATGTGCGATGCGCTGCGCGCGGGCGACACGGCAAAGGCCCGCGAGATCCACTTTCGCCTGTTCGAGCTGATGCGGGCGATCTTCTACGACACCAACCCGATCCCGATGAAGTACATGATGAAGCGGCTGGGAATCCTCGAGCGCAACGAGCACCGCCTGCCGATGCTGCCGGCGACGCCCGAGCTCGAAAAGCGCCTCGACGCCGTGCTCGAGCGGGCAGGGTTACTGCCTGCGGTCGGGCGCCTTACCAGGCACGGCTCAGCATCACGTTGACGCCGTAGTATTCGATGCGCTCCTCGCTCGAAGGACCGAGCAAAGGCTGCAGCGCCGGATTGCTGTAGGTGACCTTGTTCGGGAACACATAGAGCGCGCCGCCCGATATGCGATAGGTATTGGTGATCGGATGCGAGAAGCCCAGCGTCGCGTGCTTGCGCGCGATCGCTGGAGAAAGCAGCGGCGTCAACGTATCCGAGGGCACCGGATTGTTGGCGAAATTGAGGCCGCCGTAATACGTGGTCCTGCCGGGCCGGTAGGCGACGCCCAGCGCGAGCACGTATTGGTCCTTCCAGTTGAGCGGCGAAACGCGGGTGATGCTGGCCGCCGCGGCCGGTCCCGCAGGATCCGAAGCGCGCAGCGTCTGGTCGTTCAATGCATCGTTCCAGTTGAGCCATGCGAGCTTCGCTGAAATGAGCAATCGGTCCGCGGGCTGACGCCACGCCGCGCCGACGCTCGCTTCCTGCGGCAGAGCAAAGCCATCGATGCGCGCGTCGCGATACGTGACGACCCCGAGTCCCGCGGCGCTTTGATTCGAGCGCAGCGTGCCACCGTCGAAATCGAGCTTCGTCTTGGGCGAGTAGACCGCGGCTAAAGTGAGCTGGCTGGAGGCGAGATACTTCAAGCCGAGGCGCGCGTTCAGTCCTTTCGCCTCCAGTCCATCGACGTCGATGCCGAAAAACGGCGCTGGAGCGAGAACGGAAGTTCCCGGGAAGAGCTTCTGCTTCAGCGTGCCGAAAACGCCGGTAACGGCGGCGCCCAGCATAGGACACGGCGGGCCCGAGCTTGAAGATGCCGAGCCGAGCCGAGAGTTCGTCCCGCGTACCGGCGTTGGTGGAGAGGTTCTCGAACTTGTTGCCGGCGCCGCCCTGGACGAAAGCCCCGGCGCCAACTGTCAGGCCGGTGCCGCTGATGCGCCGGGCGTAGCCGAAGCCGGCCGTCGGGGTCAGCCGGTCGGCGACGCCGGCGTCGTTCCCCCTTGCATCCCTGTGCCCGACGTCCACGGCATAGCTCGAGGTGAAGTAAACGTCGAATGCCTGGCCTTTCTGCTGCGCAAGTCCGGCCGGGTTGCTGTTGATTGCCGTGGTATCGCGGGCGACCGCGATGTCCGCGCCGCCCATGTTCAAGGACTCCGAGCCGAAGCCTATGAAGAGCAGGCCGTTGTTCGCGGCCGCGCTCGTGCTCGCGCACAGGAGCGACGCCGCCGCCAGGCGATGCAGTACAGACATGTTCCCCCCTCTATCTGCGTCTACTGTTTTGCGCGCTGGGCGAAATGCCGCCCCGGGCGCCAGAAATGCTCGAACCAGCCGCTGCGCTGCGCGCGGCCGCTGGCGGGCTCGCCGCCGACATCGTCGGCACGCTCGCCGGATTCAAGGCGCGCCAGGTAGTAGCGCGCGGCGCCGTCTTCCGGAAAGCGCGACTGCAGCGAGCGAAACCGGCGTTCGGCTTCGTCTTCCTTGCCCTCGCCATAGGCGGTGACCGCGTGGGCGAAGTCGCGGCACTGCTCGTGGCTGCGCGAATCGCACTCTGCCGCGATGCCGACGAGCTCGCGCACGCGCGTCCAGGCCCGCCTGCCGCGAAGGCGGAAGCTGCCGACGTCGCGAAACAGAAAGCCACTCACGCCCTGCGCGAAGGCGTCCGAGACCAGGATGCGGGTCTTGAGCACCTTGTTCAGCTCCTCGAGCCGGCTCGCGGTATTCACGGGATCGCCGACCGCGCGGTATTCGAAACGGTCGTGCGCGCCCACGCGCGCGATGGCGACCGGGCCGAAGTCGACGCCCAGGCGCGTAGGCAAGCGCCGAGACGGCTGCTGGCTGTTGAGCACATCCACGGTGTGCACGATCTCGAGGCAGGCCTTGCACACACGCGCCTTGAGATCCGCACCGGCGGAGTCGTGATTCCACACTGCGAGCAGGCCGTCGCCCTTCACGTCCGAGATCATGCCGCCGTTCTTCAGCACCGGGCCGAACAGCGCGTCGAAGTAGCGATTTATCATTTCTACCACCGCGCTCGGCTCCATGGCCTCGGTAAGCGCGGTGTAGCGCTCCGCATCGGTCATCAGGCAAGCCGCCAGGCATTCGCGCGGCAGACCTTCACCAGAGTATCCCGACGGTAGGTCGATGTTGATCGTCATGCTGGCCTCCCTTGGCTGCAGCGAGTGTCGGACGCGCTGCGACCGCGCGCAATCCCGCAAACGGCCAAGCGCCGCTGCCCGGATCGCCTGAAGGACATAGACGAATGGCTAGGTTTTCCGGAGCGCCGCGAGGCGTATGCTTGCATTGCCTAGAGGGGGGAATGGAACACCGTGAAGCTCCTGCTTATCGATGACCACCCGTTGTTCAGAAGCGGTCTCACCTATCTGCTGCGCACGCTGGATTCGAGGCTCGAGGTCGACGAGGCCGGCAATTGCGCGCAGGCGCTGGCACTGGCGGGCCGCGACTACGACCTCGTGCTGCTCGATCTCAAGATGCCCGGGGTCAACGGCCTCGATGCGCTCGGCGCGGTGCGCGGCGCCTTCCCCGCGTCTGCCGCGGTGGTGCTGTCGGCCGAAGATGATCCGCGCATCGTCTCCGCGGCGATCGAAAGCGGGGCGATGGGCTATATCCCGAAGTCTTCCACGCCCGACGTCATGATCCAGGCGCTGAAGCTGATTCTCGCGCACGGCGTCTATGTGCCATCGAGCGTGCTGAACGGCGCGCGCGAGGCGATGGCGCCGAAGCGCGAGCTCGTCGGCGCGAATGGCGCGATCGAAGGCCTGACCGAGCGGCAGATGGATGTGCTCAGGCGGATGGTCCAGGGCAAGCAGAACAAGGTCATCGCGGCCGAGCTCGACATCTCCGAAGGCACGGTCAAGCTGCATGCCTCCGCGGTGATGCGCGCACTGCACGCGAAAAATCGCACCGAGGTCGTCTACACGGCGGCGAAGATGGGGCTGCGGCTTGTCTAGGCTGTTCGCCGAGAGCATGAGCGCCGACGCCGAGCCGCGCGTCAGCGCGGCGTTGCCGGAAGACGAAGAGCGCCGCCAGGCACACCTGCGCCAGCAGCAGCTGAAGTTGCTCTGCGAACAGGCGACGCGCTCGCCCTTCGCGGTGATCATCGCCGTGTTCTTCGTGGCGATCGTGGTATGGGAGTTCGTTCCGGCGTGGAAAGTCCTTGCCTGGGCGGCGGTGCTCCTCGTCTTCCCGATCGTGCGCGGACTGTACTCGGGCCGTGTGCTGCGCAACCTGCCGGCGCAAGCCGACGCCGGGCTACGCTTTCATACCCTCTCGACCCTTACCGGGGGCATCGTCGTCGGGATGGCGGCGCCCCTGTTTTTCGAGCCGCTCACCGACGAGCGCCGGGCGTTCCTGACCATGATCCTGGTCTGCTGGACCGCCGCCGGTGTTTCAGCCATGGCGGCGTACGCGCGCGTCTACTACGCCTATGTGACGCCCATCATGCTGCAGATCGCGGCGGCCTGGGCGCTGGTCGACCTCGGCAGCCAATCGACCCTCGAGACTGGCGAGCGGTTCCTGGCGGGCGCGCTGATCCTGTTCGCCGGCGCGATTCAGTCCTTCTTCGCGCGCGACAGCGAGCGCGTGCTGAGGGAATCGTTCCAGATCCGCTACGAGAACGAGCGCTTGATCGCGGAGCTCGAGCGCGAGCGCCAGGAAGTCGCGCTCGCCCGGGACGCCGCCGAAAGCGCCAACCGCGCGAAATCGCGCTTCCTCGCCGCCGCGAGTCACGACCTGCGCCAGCCGCTGCACGCCCTGTCGCTCTTCAGCGCGGCGCTCCAGGTCCGGGCGCCCGGGGGCGACGTCGGCGAGATCGGCCGCAACATCAATACCGCCGCGCTCTCGCTGTCGGCGCTGGTCGACTCGCTGCTCGATATCTCGAAGCTCGACGCCGGCGCGATAACGGTCGAGAAGCAGCGCGTCAGCGTGCGGCGCGCGCTCGAGCGCATCGAGGCCGATTTCCAGTCCATGGCGCAGAACAAGCAGCTCGAGCTGCGCGTCGAGAGCGCCGACGCCGAACTCGAGACCGACCCGGTGCTGCTGGAGCGCATCCTGCGCAATCTCGTCGACAACGCGATCAAGTACACGCTGCGCGGCAGCGTGACCGTCTCGGCGCAACCCATCGGCGCATCGATCCGTATCGGGGTGCGCGATACCGGACCGGGCATCGCCTTCGAGGAGCACGAGCGCATCTTCGAGGAGTTCTACCAGATCGGTAACCCGGAGCGCGATCGATCCCAGGGCCTGGGCCTCGGCCTCGCCATCGTGCGCCGGCTCGCGCAGCTGCTCGGCACCGACGTTCAACTGGTGAGCACTGTGGGGCGAGGCACGGAATTCTCGTTCTGCCTGCCGCTGGCGGCGCGCGCCCCGGAGCGAAGCGCCGAGCACGTCGGGCACTCCCAGGCAACGGAGCAGGCGCTGCGCAGCGCCAACATCCTCGTCATCGACGACGAGCCCGCGGTGCGCGTCGGCATGCGCACGCTGCTCGAGGCCTGGGGCTGCCGCGTCACCGTCGCGAGCGGCCGCGGCGAAGCAGAGCAATTGCTCGAGCGCCACAACCTCGGCTTCGACGTCATCATCGCCGACTTCCGCCTGCGACAGCACGAGAACGGCATCGAAACGGTGGGCCGCCTGCGCGAGCGCATCGGCGAGACGGTGCCCGCGTTCCTGATCAGCGGCGACACCGCGCCCGAGCGCCTGCGCGAGGCGCACGAGAGCGGATTGCCTTTGCTCCACAAGCCGGTATCGCCGGAAAAGTTGCGGGAGACATTGCTCGATGCGCTGAGCCAGTAGCCTGATAAGTTCCCTGGGGAGGGGTCATGTACAAGCCGGAATGGC
>VBCP01000072.1 GCA_005888925.1 Betaproteobacteria bacterium
AAGTATTCGAGCTCGAGGGGCGCGAAGTCCTCGAACAGGCGCCTGCCGGGGACGACGTGTGCGGAGATGACCGCGTCGAGCTCGCCTTTGGCGAGCATCTCGACCAGCGTCGCCTCGCGCCGCGGCTCGATCGTCACGCCAGCCGGCAGCCGCAGCTCGACCTTTTCGACGCGGCCCGGCTGCAGCACGCCGGCCTGGAACCATTGGATTTTCGCGAGATCGACGCCGTACTCGTGCGCCAGCATGCCGCGCACGTAGATCCCGGCGGTCTGCGCCCATTCCGGAATGCCGACGCGGCGCCCTTCGAGCTGCCGCGGGCTTTTGATGTCGGGCCGCGCGTAAATGGCCGAATGCCGGCTCCGACATCAACGACACGACCTTGCCGAACGACATCTCGCAGGCCTGCCATTCGCGAAAGCGCGTGAAGCGGTAGAACATCTCTTCGATCGGCAGCGCCTGCTCGATCAGGTCGATGCCCTTTGGCTGCAGATCGCGGGTGTGGTCGTAGGGCGAAAGCGCGAGGGAAAGCGGAATATTCACCGTGCTAGTATGCGGCCTTCCCGCGCGATGCCCAATATCCGTCTCCCCGACGGCTCGTCGAAGTCGTTTCCAGGACCGCTCACCGTAGCCGAAATCGCCCAGGCGATCGGGCCGGGGCTCGCGCGCGCCGCGCTCGCCGGCAGGGTGAACGGCAAGCTCGTCGACCTGGGCTATCGCGTCGATGCGGATGCCGACGTCGCCATCGTCACCGAGAAGGACCCGGAGGCGAACGAGCTGCTGCGCCATTCGACCGCGCACTTGCTCGCGCATGCGGTGAAGGAGCTCTTCCCCGATGCGCAGGTCACCATCGGCCCGGTGATCGAGAACGGCTTCTACTATGATTTCTCGTTCAAGCGCCCGTTCACGCCGGAAGACCTGGCGGCGATCGAGAAGCGGATGCAGGAGATCGCGAAGCGCGATATCCCGGTGCAGCGCAAGGAGATGAAGCGCGACGAGGCGGTGGCGTTTTTCAATTCCCTCGGCGAGAAATACAAGGCCGAGATCATCGCCTCGATCCCGCAGGCCGAGACCATCTCGCTCTACGGCCAGGGCAACTGGATCGATCTATGCCGCGGGCCGCACGTGCCGTCGACGGGGAAACTGAAAAACTTCAAGCTGATGCGAGTCGCGGGCGCCTACTGGCGCGGCGATTCGAAGAACGAGATGCTCCAGCGCATCTACGGCACCGCCTGGGCGAAGAAGGAGGACCAGGATGCGTATCTGCGCATGCTGGAGGAAGCTGAGAAAAGAGACCATCGCCGCCTCGCCACGCAGCTCGATCTCTTCCACATGCAGGAGGAGGCGCCGGGGCTCGTCTTCTGGCACCCGAAGGGCTGGGTGCTGTGGCAGCAGGTCGAGCAGTACATGCGCCGCGTGTACCGCGACAACGGCTACCACGAGGTGCGCGGGCCGCAGATCGTCGACCGCAGCATCTGGGAGAAGACGGGCCATTGGGAGAACTTCAAGGAGAACATGTTCACCACGTCATCGGAGAACCGCGACTACGCGATCAAGCCGATGAACTGTCCGGGACACATCCTCATCTACAACAAGGGCGTGCGGAGCTACCGCGAGCTGCCGCTGCGCTACGGCGAGTTCGGCTCCTGCCACCGCAACGAGCCTTCGGGGGCGCTGCACGGCCTGATGCGCGTGCGCGGCTTCACCCAGGACGACGGCCACATCTTCTGCACCGACTTCGGCTTCACCGACATCGTCTACAAGATCGCGACGCGGCCGGCGAAGCGCATCGGCTCGGACGAGAGCTGGGACAAGGCCGAGAAAGCGCTGGTTCAGGCGCTCGAGCGCTCGGGCGTCAAGTTCGAGATGCTGCCCGGCGAGGGCGCCTTCTACGGCCCGAAGATCGAATACCACCTGAAGGACAGCATCGGCAGCTCATGGCAATGCGGCACGATGCAGGTCGACTTCAGCATGCCGGGGCGGCTGGGCGCCGAGTACGTCGCCGAAGACAACACCCGCCGCACGCCGGTGATGCTGCACCGGGCGATCGTCGGCTCGCTCGAGCGCTTCATCGGCATCCTGATCGAGCACTACGCCGGCGCGTTTCCGCTGTGGCTCGCGCCGGTGCAGGCGGTGGTGCTCAACATCACCGAGCGCCAGGAGGTTTACGCCCGCGAGCTCGCCGAGCGCCTGCGGCGCGCGGGCATCCGGGTGGCAGCCGACCTGCGCAACGAGAAGATCGGCTACAAGATCCGCGAGCACAGCCTGCAAAAGCTGCCGTACCAGCTGGTCGTGGGGGACAAGGAAATGCAGGCGGGCGCGGTAGCGGTGCGCACCCGGGGCGGGGAGGACTTGGGCGCGATGCCCGTCGATGCGTTGCTTGCGCGCCTTCAATCGGAAATGCCTCCCGGACCGTAGCCGGACGGCGGGAAAATCGATAAAATTCCGCAGCATAGGTGGCCGTGCGACGCGCCTGATGGGTTCAGCCCGGAGGGCGCAGCAGCACGGCTGTTTTTTTCAACGAACTGAGGAGCTTTTCACTCATCGCACTCGAAAGATCGCAGCGCATCAACCGGGAAATCACCGCCCCGGAGGTGCGACTGGTAGCGGAAAACGGTGACCAGTTAGGCATCAAGTCGGTTTCGGACGCGCTGCGGCTGGCCGAAGAAGCAAACGTGGATCTGGTGGAGATCGCGCCGCTCGCGGTGCCGCCGGTCTGCAAGCTGATGGACTACGGCAAGTTCCGCTACCGCGAGCAGAAGAAAGCGCACGAGGCGAAGCTCAAGCAGAAGCAGATCCAGGTCAAGGAAATCAAGTTCCGCCCGGGCACCGACGAGGGCGACTACAAGATCAAGCTCGGCAAGCTGATCCAGTTCCTGGAAGAAGGCGACAAGGCGAAAGTGACGCTGCGCTTTCGCGGTCGCGAGATGGCGCACAAGGAGTTCGGCGAGCGCCTGCTCGAGCGGGTGAGGAAGGACCTGGACGCGGTCGGCGTGGTCGAGCAGTTCCCGAAGCTCGAGGGCCGGCAGATGGTGATGGTGCTGGCGCCGAAGAAGAAGGCGGTGCCGGAGAAGAAGACCGCAGCAAAGCCGAAACCGGAGTCGAAGAAGCTGCCGGCGGCAAAACCCGCCGCAGCGTAGTCAAGAGCAGCTGCGAGGGACACAAGTGATGGCCGTGGCTTCAAGCGTTCGCACCGCGAACCGCCCGGCGTCAGGCTAAAAGAGAGAAGCAAGGAGTTCGTATGCCGAAGATGAAGTCCAAGCGCGGCGCGGCCAAGCGCTTCAGGGTGCGCGGCAGCGGCAGCATCAAGCGCGCCGGCGCCTACAAGCGCCACATCCTCACCAAGAAGAGCACCAAGCGCAAGCGCCAGATGCGCCGCAGGAGCGGGGTGGACCAGACCAACACGGCCGCCATCCGCGCGATGCTGCCGTACTCGTCCTGAGGAGCGCGCCATGCCAAGAGTCAAGCGTGGAGTCACGGCGCGCGCGCGCCACAAGAAAGTCTTCAAGCAGGCCAAGGGTTTCCGCGGCCGCAGGAAGAACGTCTATCGCGTAGCCAAGCAGGCGGTGATGAAGGCGGGGCAGTACGCCTACCGCGACCGCCGCAACAAGAAGCGCACCTTCCGCGCGCTGTGGATCGCGCGCATCAACGCCGCCGTGCGCGAGCTCGGCATGAGCTACAGCACGTTCATGGCGGGCCTGAAGCGGGCGCAGATCGAGATCGATCGCAAGGTGCTCGCCGACCTGGCGGTGCAGGACAAGGCGGCGTTCGCCAAGATCGCCACCCAGGTCAAGGCCAGCCTGGCGCATTGACCCCGCGTTGAGCCTCGACGCCATCGTCGCGCGGGCGCTCGCGCAGTTCGCAGCGGCGCCCGACGCGGCGGCGCTCGAGAACGCCAAGGCGCGCTACCTCGGCAAGGGCGGCGAGCTCGCCGCGTTCCGGCCCAGCGGCACGGCCGAAGAGCGCAGGGTGGCCGGGGCGGCATTCAATGCCGCCAAGCAGCGCGTCGAAGCGGCGCTCGAGGCGCGCCGCGCGGCGCTCGCCGATGCGAAGCTCAATGCGCGCCTCGGCGAGGAAGCGCTCGACGTGACGCTGCCCGCCCGCGGCCACGGCCGCGGCGGCGTGCATCCGGTGATCCGCACCTGGCAGCGCGTCGAGGCGATCTGGCAAACGCTCGGCTTCGATGTCGCCGAAGGGCCCGAGATCGAGACCGACTGGTACAGCTTCACGGCGCTCAACAACCCGGAGAACCATCCGGCGCGCTCGATGCAGGATACGTTCTATGTCGATCTCAAGGACGAGCAGGGGATTGCGCTAAACCTGCGTCCGCACACGAGCCCGATGCAGGTGCGCTACGCGCGCATGCACTCACCGCCGATCAAGGTGATCGCGCCGGGGCGCACGTACCGCGTCGATTCGGACGCGACGCATTCGCCGATGTTCCACCAGGTCGAGTGCCTGTGGATCGACGAAGACATCAGCTTCGCCGATCTCAAGGGCGTCTACACCGACTTCCTGCGGCGCTTCTTCGAGAACGACGAGCTCGAAGTGCGCTTTCGCCCGTCGTACTTCCCGTTCACCGAGCCATCGGCCGAAATCGATATGAAGCTCAAGGGCCGCTGGCTGGAAATTTCTGGTTCCGGGCAGGTGCACCCGACCGTGGTGCGCAACTTCGGCCTCGATCCGGAGCGCTACATCGGCTTCGCCTTCGGCTCGGGCCTCGAGCGCCTGACGATGCTGCGCTATGGCATCGAAGACCTGCGCCTGTTCTTCGACGGCGATCTGCGCTTCCTCGCGCAGTTCCCATGAACATTCCCGAGCGCTGGCTGCGCAGCTTCTGCAATCCGCAGCTTTCGGGCGCGGAACTCGCCGAGCGCCTGACTATGGCGGGGGTCGAGGTCGAAGCCTACGAGCCCGTCGCGCCGCAGTTCAGCGGCGTGGTGGTGGCGCAGATTTTGGATGTGGCGCGCCATCCGAACGCCGAGAAGCTCACCGTATGCACGGTGGACGCCGGCGGCGAAAAGCTGAAGGTCGTCTGCGGCGCGCCGAACGCCCGCGCCGGGATGAAGGCGCCCCTCGCGAAGATCGGCGCGCGCCTCCCGGCAGTTGATGTGCAGAAAACCACCATTCGCGGCGTCGAGAGCGCGGGCATGCTGTGCTCCGCGCGCGAGCTCGGGCTGTCGGAGGACCATTCGGGCCTGCTCGAGCTCGATGCCAAAGTGGGTAGCGACGCGCGTACGGCGCTTGGCTTGGACGAGCACGTCTTCACGCTGACGCTGACGCCGAACCGCGCCGATTGCCTTTCAGTGCTGGGCGTGGCGCGCGAGGTGGCCGCCTTGACCGGCGCGCGGCTGGAATCGCCACGCATTGAAAAGGTGCCGGCGATGAGCGATGCGCGCCATCCGGTGCGCATCAGCGCGCCGGAGGGCTGCGGCCGCTTCGCCGGCCGGGTGATCCGCAACGTGAACGCCGCCGCGCCGACGCCGGGCTGGATGAAGAGCCGCCTCGAGCACTCGGGGCAGCGCTCGATTTCCGCGCTGGTCGACGTCACCAACTACGTGATGCTCGAGCTCGGCCGGCCGCTGCACGTGTACGACCTCGACAAGCTGCGTGGCGCGATCGACGTGCGCTGGGGACGCAAGGGAGAAAGGGTCCTGCTGCTGAACGAGCAGGAGGTGGAGGTGGATCCCTCCGTGCTGTGCATAACGGACGATTCCGGCGCCATCGGCCTCGGCGGCATCATGGGCGGCGAAAGCACCAAGGCCGACGCGAAGACGCGCCACGTGCTCCTCGAGTCGGCGTTCTTCTGGCCCGACGCCGTAGCGGGCCGCGCGCGGCGCTACAACTTCACGAGCGACGCTTCGCACCGCTTCGAGCGCGGCGTCGATTTCAACAACAACGTGGACGGGATCGAACGCGCCACTCGGTTGATATTGGATATTTGCGGCGGCGAGCCGGGTCCGACCGACGACCTGGTGGTGAAGCTGCCCGAGAGAAAAGCGCTGCGCATGCGCGTGGCGCGCGCACGGAAGATCATCGGCATGCCGCTCGCGGCCGAGGAGATGCAGAAAACCTTCGAGCGCCTGGCGCTGCCGCACCAGCGCGAGGGCGATGTGTTCGTCGTCGATCCGCCGAGCTACCGCTTCGATCTCGCGATCGAGGAGGACCTGATCGAGGAAGTGGCGCGCCTCTACGGCTTCGAGCGCATTGCCGCGCATCCGCCGCGCCCGGCAGCGACCTTCCTCAGGATTGCGGAAAAGCGCAGCTTGCACGAACTGCGCGAGCGGCTCGCGGCAGCGGACTACCGCGAGCTCATCAACTTCACGTTCGTCGAGCCGCAATGGGAGCTCGATTTCGTGGCCGAGGCGAACCCGGTGCGCTTGCTCAATCCGATCGTCAGCCAGCAGTCGGTGATGCGCAGCTCGCTCATCGGCTCGCTGGTGGCGAACCTGCGCTACAACCAGGCGCGCAAGGTCGAGCGCATCCGCGTGTTCGAGATTGGCCGTGTTTTCGTGCGCGACCCGCAGGCGCCGGACGGGCCGCTCGCGGTGCGCGGACTGCGCCAGCCGATCCGCGTCGGCGCCGCAGCGTATGGGCCGGCGGTGGAAGAGCAATGGGCGGCCGAGACGCGGGCGGTGGACTTCTTCGACGTCAAGGCGGACCTGGAAGCGCTGATCAGCCCGCTCACGGCGCGCTACGAGCGCGCCGAGCATCCGGCATTTCATCCCGGACGCGCAGCGCGCGTGATGCTCGAGGGGCAGGCTGCCGGCTGGATCGGCGAGCTGCACCCGCGCTGGCAGCAGAAATACGAGCTCGCACGGCCTGCGGTGCTGTTCGAGCTCGACGCGGAGCGCCTGCAGGCGTCGCCGCGGCCGGCCTTTGCGGCCCCGTCCAAATACCCGCCGGTGGTACGCGATATGGCCTTGGTGGTCGATGCCGGGGTCCCAGCGCAAGCGCTTTTGGACGCCATGGAGGCCCAAAAGCCGCCGATCGTGACCTCTATAAGGGTGTTCGACGTCTACCACGGCCAGGGTGTCCCGGCGGGACGAAAAAGCCTTGCTTTCCGGGTAGTTATGCAAGATACTGAACGAACCCTCACGGATGCGGAGGCAGATGCTGCCCGCGATGCTCTGGTCAGCCTGCTGGGCCAAAAATTCTCCGCAAGTCTGCGCAAATAAAGGGGATTAGGGGAGCGGTGATGACGTTGACGAAGGCCGAGCTGGCCGACCTGCTTTTCGAGAAGGTCGGCCTCAACAAGCGCGAAGCGAAGGACATGGTGGAAGCGTTCTTCGAGGAGATTCGGGGAGCGCTCGAGCGCGGCGAAAGCGTCAAGCTTTCGGGCTTCGGCAACTTCCAGCTGCGCGACAAGCCGCAGCGCCCCGGTCGCAATCCGAAGACCGGCGAGGAGATTCCGATCAGCGCGCGCCGCGTCGTCACGTTCCACGCCAGCCAGAAGTTGAAGGCCATGGTTGAAAAGGCCCGCCATGGAGCAAAGCCGCAGGAAACCTGAGCTCCCGCCGATCCCCGCGAAGCGCTACTTCACCATCGGTGAAGTAAGCGATCTCTGCGGGGTGAAGCCGCACGTGCTGCGCTACTGGGAGCAGGAATTCACGCAGCTCAAGCCCGTGAAGCGCCGCGGCAACCGCCGCTACTACCAGCATCATGAAGTCCTGCTGATCCGGCGCATCCGCGAGCTGCTCTACGAAGAGGGTTTCACCATCAGCGGGGCGCGAAATCGGTTGGACAATGCGCGCCTCGACAACCCGCTCGGTGGTGAAGACAGGATGGAGGCGCCGCTGCGCAACGGCCGCGCCACGCCGCCCGCCGGCGTCGACGTCGCCGCGATCAAGCGCGAATTACGCGCGGTGCTGGATCAGCTGCAGCGGTAAAATTCTCGGCGTCGGGGCGTAGCGCAGCCTGGTAGCGTACCTGCATGGGGTGCAGGTGGTCGCGAGTTCAAATCTCGCCGCCCCGACCAATTTTCAAGCACTTGGGTCTAGCTGCAGGGCCCTCGGAATATCGCGGGATTCAGATTTTCTCTGTGATCAGCATCTTCACCGGCTGTGCCGTCTTGGCGTCGATCAGCACCCCCACCCAGGCCCGCCGTGCTCGCAGGCCCACATAGCGGACATCGGCCTCCCTGGTCCCCGACTGCGCCAGCCATGCGTCGACGACCTTCGCCGCCTGCGGTTCTAGCTGGCGCACCCGCGCCAAGGTCCAGGACCTCGCGAGCACCTCGGCCGTGCGCTCGGCGTAAGGCACGAAGAGCCTCGGAAACTCCTCCAGGTCGTGGCCCGCGAGTCCGAGGAACATGAAGTCGCTGAGCTCCTTGCGGTCGGTGGGCAGCTCGGCGAAGGCCAGCAGCGGCCGGCCGAGGGACGGCTGCCGGAATTCGGGGTACTTCGCCTTGGCCAGCTCCTCGGGGTCGAGCTGCAGGGCGCTCGCCACCTGGAACTGGCCCTGCACGAACACGATGAATACAGGCCGCGCAAGGTATACGGCATGCATGCCGTAGACCAGCGCCCCGATCTGCAGCACGCCGATCGCCGCGAGGTCGAACTTCAGGCCGCGCTTGCCGGATCGGAAAATCAGGAGGGTGATGAGCGGGCCCATGACCACGTCGACGCCGACCAGGATGAAAAGCCGGTCGTCGCCGCCCGCCGCCTCGAACAGCGGCCCCGGGTACCAGAGGGAGAGCATCAGAGCGAGCACCGCGGCCGCTATCGCGACGCTGAAGAGCAGATGCAGGCCCGACGCCTGCCAGCGCGTCACTTTTTTTTCCCCATCGGCCGAAAATATATCGGCATGAGCGCCGAGACCGCAATCCGCAGCTCGATCCCCGCGATGGAGAAGAGTTTGGGAGCGGCGAGCGCTGCGAGTTCGCCGCTTGTGACATAAGTCACGGTCGTGTAATCGGCGACGCGGGTTTCGTTACCCATGTCGCGCATGGCGATGTAAGAATGCGCGGCCAAGAATAGGCCGCTCATGCGCTACAAGTTCACGATGATCCACGACTGCCTGCGCGCCGAGCTCGTCGGGCGCGAGAGCGTCGACGAGACGCAGGAGTTCATCCGCGCCGTGGCGGCGCAGGCGCAGAAGACGCGCTGCCCGCGCATCCTGGTATGGGTGCGCCGCTCGCGCCCGATCTTCAAGGTCGAGCAGTACCGCATCTCGGAATACTTCAAGCAGCTCGCCGCCAACCGCGAGGTGCGCGTAGCGCTGCTCGCCGACTCCGAGGAGGTGCGCGCGGCGCACGAGTACATCGAGGTGCTGGCCCGGCAGCAGGGCGCGAACGTGCGTGCCTTCCGCGAGGAGCCGCCGGCGCTCGAGTGGCTCAAAGCGCCCGTGCTTCAGTCCCAGGAGAAGCGGTAGAACAGTCCCCCGCCGCTCGAGGTGCCAGTCTCGGCGCGCAGCGACCAGCGGCGCGAGAGCGCGTAGTCGATCTTGATGAGGTTCGACGCGACCGTGCCGAGGCCCTGCTCGTAGCTCACATAGAGCCTGTCCGAGAGCCGCTTGCCGAACGCGAGCACGCGGTCCTGCACCTCGCCGGAGCCGCGGAACGAGACCTCGTCGAGGCCGAAGCTGCGCGCGATGCGCCGGTCGAGGGGCATGCTGTCGCCGCGAGCGAGCAGCGCTCCCGCCGCCGCCTGCAGCAGACCGAGGTCCGCTTTCGTCGCGTCGGTAGGCGCACGTCCGAGCACCAGCCACGAGAGGCGCTCGCCCTCGGACACCGCCGGCTGCGAGACGATCTGCACCCGCGGCGCGAGCACCGTGCCGCTCACCTGGACACCGGCTTCGACCGCCTGGTTGCGGCGCCACGCGGTGATCTGCAGCGTCGGATTGTCGAGCGGGCCGTCGAAGACCAGCACGCCGGGATCGACCTGCAGGCGCTGGCCGTAGGCGAAGAAGGTGGCGTTGATCGTCTCGAGCCGGCCGTAGGCGCGCAGCTCGCCCTCCTTCGAGGTGGCGAGATTGATGCGGCCGCCAAGCTTGCCCTCCAGGCCTTTCGCATGCACCGTAAGGTTCGTGCCGAGGTCGAGATCGATGTTGAGGTTGATCGGCAGCGGCGCTTTCTGCTTCGGCCCGGGGCGCGTCTGCCCGGCGACCACCACGTCGTCGCCCAGCTTCGGAACGCGGTCGCCCTCGATCTCGAGATGGCCGCGGTCGGCGCGCAGCTCGCCGGAGAGCGAAAGCCGCTTGCCGTCGAAGCTCGCTTCGCCCTCGCCGGAAGTCACCAGGCGCAGGTCCGGGCGCTCCAGCAGCCCGAAGTTGCGCGCCTGCCAGGTGAGCTTGGCATTGCCCTCGGCGAGGCGCAGCGGCAGCGTGCCGGTGGCGGAGAAGCGTCCTTCGCCCGCCTGGATGCTGAAGCGTTCGACTTGCAGCGTGTCGCCTTCGATGCGCGCGCGCAGCTCGCCGTTCTTCAGGTACACGCCGTAGGGCGGATAGTCGAAGGCGAGCGCATCGCCGCGCACGCTGCCCGAGATCACCGGCGCGCCGAGCGTGCCGCTGCCTTGCAGCTCGGCGGAGACGCGGCCATCGAAGCGCGCGTCGCCGAGCAGGGGCTGCGCAAAGAGCCGGGCGTGCGCGAGCTCGAGCTGGCCCTGCATGAAGAGCGGCGAATCGCGCCCGAGGCCGATCACGCCGGCGCCCGGGTCGCGGCCGAGCTGCCCGGCGAGCGCGGCCGTGGCGTAGCGCGAGATGATGTCGAGCCGCGCGCCGACGCCTGCGTTAGTGAAGCGCGCATCCAGCGCCACGCTCTGCAGTCCGAGCTCGATCGGCCGCTCGTCGAGCACCACGACATCGCCGCTCGCGCGCCGCAGGCGCAGCATGCCGTCCAGCGCCGGCGCCGCGGTGAGCGACCAGCCACCGTCGAGCAGCATCGTGGCCCGCAGCCGCTCGCTCAGGCCCGCGGCCGCCACCAGCCACTGCGCCGGTAGCGCGGTGAACTCGCCGCTCGAGGCGACGCGCTCTTTCGACCAAACGAGCTCGCGCACCAGCAGCCTGCCCTCGCCGAGGCTGGCCTCCAGGCGGCCGAGCTCCACGCGCAGGCGCGACACGCGCAGCGGCGCCGCCGCGCGCAGGCTCACGGGTATCTTGCCCCGGCCTTCGAGCGATACCAGCTCGCCGCTCCAGGTGCCCGCGGCGAAGCCGCCGCGCAGGCGCGCCTCCATCTCGGCGCCCGCCTCGTTGTCCTTGGTGCGCACCGTAAAGCGGCCCTCATGGCGCGCCAGGCTGCCGGCGACATTCGCCGTGGCGCGCGTCGCCTCGAAGCCGTGCGGCAGCTCGAGCGCTTCGAATTGCGCGGCGATCACCGCCTCGGGGGCGGCCCAGGTGCCGCCGAGCGTGCCGCTCGCCTTCATGCGGCCGGCCACGTCGTCGCTGTAATCCTCGAGCTGCGGGACATCCAGGGTCCAGGCGAGCTTGTCGGCCGGCGTACCGAAGCCGCCGCGCGCCGTAGCGCGGCTCGCGCCGAGCTTGGCCTCCGCGTCCGCCTGGAGCACGCGGCGGCCGGCGATGCGGGCGCTGCCGCGCGACTCGAGCGCCTGCTCGAGAAGCGTGCTGTTGGCGAGCGACCACTGCAGATCGATGCGCGGCTCGGTGGCGAGCGCGCCTTGCGCGGTGGCGCCACCGCTGATCGATCCTTCCGGGTAGTCGCCGAATGCCGCCGGGTCGAAGCGCGCGAAGACCAGCTTGGCGCTGAAGGTCGGCGGATCGCCGAGCACCAGCTTGCCCGATCCGCTGAGTTCGCCGCCCGCGGCGGCGGCACGCAGGCTGTGCACTTCCACCGTGTCGCCGCGGCGGACGGCTTCGGCGCTGATGCTCATGCCTTCCTGCGCGAGGGTGCCGCGCAGGCTCTGCGCTTCGCGCGCGAGCGAGACTTCGAGCGACCCGGAGAGCGCGGTCTGGCGCAGTGTCGAGCGCAGCGCGCGCAGATTGAGCCGGCTCGCCTTCACCGTCCCCTGGAAGCCTGCGGCACCGAGCGTGCCGCGGCCTTCGAGGACGCCGCCGCCCGCGAGGGCGATGCGCAGCTCTTCCAGCGTGGCGTTCTCGAGGTCGCGGCTCGCGACGCGCGCCTCGAGCGACGCGACCGGCAGCCGCCTTTGATCGAGCGGTCCCGGCGCAGCGTTGGTCAGCGAAAGCGTGCCCTGCAGGCCGCGATCGCTGCCGGTCGCCTTGACGGCCAGGCTGAGCGCCGCCTGCGGCAGCTCGTCGCTGAAGCGCGCGAGGTCGATGGGCGAGGCGCTGGCGTCGAGCGACACGAGGTGCTGCGGCCGAAAGGGTGCCAGCACGGCGCGCGCGTCCGCGGCGATGTCGCCCTGGCGCAGCGCGAGGTGCGTCTCGAGGCGCTCGAGCGTGCCCCCCAGGACCAGGTTGCCGCTCAGCGGGTAGCGCTCGTGTTCGAGCTCGAAGCTGCCCTCGGCCGATACGCCGGGCGGCAGCGTGCCGAGCGCGAGATGGGCAAAGCGCAGCTTGCGCAAGGTATACACCGCCTCGCCGCGCAGCAGGCGCAAGCGCTCGACCTCGACGCTGCCCAAGCGCAGGCCGAAAGGCAAGGCCGGCGGGCTGGACAGCCGCTCGCCGCCCTCGCGGATCTCGATGTCGAGCGAGGCGATGTGCAGCGGCTCGATCACCAGGCGTCCGCCGAGCGCGGCGGCGAGATGCGCATGGCCGCCGACCTCGCGCGCCTCGATGCGCGTGCCATCGGCGAGGAACCGCAGCTGCTCGATGGTCACCACGCTCGCGAGCGTGCCGCGGACGCCGCTGATCGCTAGCTTGCCGCCGGTCTCGCGCTGCGCGCGCTCGAGCGCCCAGTGCAGCCCGGCCTCGGTGGCGAAGAGCCAGGCGATGGCGCAGAAGAGGCCGACGAGGAGCGCGGCGGCCACTGCGCCCGCACCGATGAAGACGGTGCGCAGCCTCAGAAGCCGTACCCCACGGAGAAATGCAGGCGCCAGTCGCTTCGCAGCGCGCCGTAGGCGAGGTCGGCACGGATCGGCCCGATCGGCGTGCGAAAACGCGCGCCCAGACCGTAGCCGGTGGCGACATCGGAGCGCAAACCGGCGTCCCAGGCGTTGCCCGCGTCGACGAACCCGGCCACGCCCCAGTTGTCGCCGAACCAGTGCGTGTATTCGACGCTGCCGACGAGCAGGCGCCGTCCGCCGACCACGGCGCCGGCCTCCTCGACGCCGATGCTCTCGAAGGCATAGCCGCGCACCGTCTGGTCGCCGCCGGTGCGGAAAAGGAAGGTGCTCGGAATCCCTTCGCGCGCCTGCGAGCGCACCGCGCCCGCCTGGCCGCGCAGCAGGAGGTCGCCGCTGCGGCTGAGCGGGAAGAAGAGCGACGCGCTCGCGATGCCGCGCACGAACTGCTGCGAGGCAAGCGCGTTCGGCGCGCCGCCGATTTCGGCGCTGAGGACGTAGCCCTCGCGCGGCGAGATCAGCGCGTCGGTGCGGCGAAACCCCTTGCGCACGCCGAAATAGAGGGCGTGGCGGGTGTCAGAGATCACCCCGGAGACCGTCCGGTCCTCGGCGTGCGCCGAGACGATGTACGCGGAAGGCGCGGCGGTGGCGCCATAGTTCTGCGACACGCCCATCGCCAGCTCGCGCGTGGTTTCGTTCTGGATGTCCTGCTGCCGCGCCCGCGTGAAGAGGTTGTTCCACACGCCGCCCGGCCGCGGCGGCGTGTCGAGATCCAGCTGCAAATTTTGAATTTTCTGGTCGAGGTTCAGGCTCGAGCGGAAGCGCCAGGCCGATGAGAACACGTCCTGGTTGCTGTAGCGCGTCTCGAAGCGCGGGCCGACGTCGGTGTTGTAGCCGATGCCGGATTCGACATGGTGCTTGGGCGAATCGATCACCGCCACGCGCAGCGGCGCGGCGTCGGCGAGCTCGCGCTGCACGTCGATCTCGGCCTGCACGCTCGCGAAATACCCCGATTCGAGCAGCCGCCGCTGGTAGAGCACCACCTTGTCGCGGTCGTACACCTCGCCCGGATGCACCGGCACCAGGTTCTCGAT
>VBCP01000069.1 GCA_005888925.1 Betaproteobacteria bacterium
GAGGTGCCGGTCGAGCGCGTTGTGGCAGAGGTTGGTCTGGCCGCCCACGAACCAGCGCGCGAATGGCGGCCGCGAATAGTCGAGCACCTGCTGGTAGGGACGGCGCCAGTGGATCAGCTCCGCCTGCTCGGCCCAGAACCCTTCGCGGTCCTCGAGCGAGCGCCGGTGGAACTCGCGATACGTCCCCATCGCCCTAGTGTAGCTTTTTCGCGATGCGCTGAAGGCGCTTGAGGAGCTGTTTTACCCCGGGGCCGAGGCGCGCGGCGTCGGCCTGCTCGAGTACCTGAAGGGCGCGCTCGATCTCGCCCGGCAGGCGCTGCGGCCCGCTCGGCTCCGGCACCGTCTTGAGGCCCGACGCGGTCTTCAGCCGCTGCATGGCGAGCTGCATCAGCTCCTCGATCGTATTGACCGGGTCGAGGCTGAGCGAGGCCACGCCGAAGCTCGTCACGAAGCGCAGCGCGGTACCGCGATAAGTCACTTTTGCCTCGTCGAGCTCGCGTTGCAGCCGCTGGGCGAGCGCGAGCATCTGGGGCGCCGCGGTGCCCGCAGCGACCACCATGAATGCGGCTTCGGCGGTCCGCGCGACGGAATCCTCCGTGCGCACCTTGTCCATCAACAGCTTCGCGATGCGCTTGAGCACCACATCGGCGATGTCCTTGCCGGCCGCCCGCACCACCTCGGCGTGGCTGTCGATGCGCAACGCCATGACGGAGAGCTGGCCGTCATGGCGCTTCGCATGCGCATAGTGCTTGCGCCCTTCGATCACCAGGTAATGCGCGGTCAGCGTGCCGGTGAGAGCGTCGTGCGTCGTGGATTGATCCAGTGCCTGCCGGGTCGACTGCAGTTCCTTGTTCGTGGCGACGAGCTTGAGGACGTTGTGCAGCCGCGATAGCACCTCGGCCGCCTCCGCTGATTTGGCGATGAAATCGGTAGCGCCCGCCTCCCGCGCGCGCTCCTTGCTGCCGGCCTCCTCGTTGCCGGAGATCACCACCACCGGAAGATCGCGGATGCGGGCGTCGGTGGCTGCGCGGATGCGGCCGATGAGCGCGAAGCCGGTGAGCTTCGGCATGTCGAGGTCGGTCAGCACCATCACGATCGACGGATCGCTCTCGATCGCCGCCCAGCCCGCCTCGCCGTCAGCTTCCTCCCGGACCGCGAACGAGGGGCGCAGGATGGTGGCGAAGGTCGTGCGGACGAACCTCGAATCGTCCACGACCAGCACGCATCTTTGCGCCGGGTCGCTGGACATTGCGGCTCATTCCGCCAGGTCGACGACTACCCGGCGACTGATTTTGGCGTTGATGAAATCGTCGAACACGCCCGGCAGCTGCGCGAGCGGGATCGTGCGGCACATCTCCTTGAGCAGCGGCGGCTTGAGATCCGTGGCGAGGCGCCGCCAGACCATGTCGCGGATGTCCTTCGAGCTCTCGCCGGAATTGATGCCGAGCAGGCTCGCGCCGCGCAGGATGAACGGCATCACCGTGGTGTTGAGATTCGCGCTGGCCGCGAGGCCGACCGCGGCGATGACGCCATTGTCCTTCATGGTGCTCGCCATCCACGCGAGCACCTCGCCGCCGAGGTTGTCGACCGCGCCCGCCCAGGTCGCCTTGTCGAGCGGCTTGATCTTCTTGAGATCCAGGCTCTGCCGCAGCATCACTTCCTTGGCGCCGAGCTTCTTCAACCAGTCCGATTCGTTCTCCTTGCCGGTCAGCGCGACCACGTGATAGCCGCGCTTCGCGAGCATCGCGAGCGCGATCGAACCGACGCCGCCCTGCGGTGCCGTAAGCCATCGCCTCCCAGAGCGACAGTCCCTGAGGCAGCTTGGTGATCCAGTCGCCTTTCACGCGCGCATACGGCGAATAGCCGCCGTCGTGCTGCACGCCGACGTATTCGCCGCCGGTCGTGACGACCGCGTCGCCCTTCGAAAAGCGCGGATCGCTCGACGACATCACCGTGCCGGCGAAGTCGATGCCGCCGATGGTCGAAGGACGGCGCAGGATGCGGCCCTTGCCGGTCGCGGCGAGCGCGTCCTTGTAGTTCACGCTCGAGTACGCGACGCGCACCACCACGTCGCCCGGATCGAGCTCGTCGAGCGTGGTGTCGACGAACTCGGCGCGGATCTTACGGTCCGGCGTCTCGGTGAGCCTGTAGGCCTTGAAGCGTTCCATGATGTCCTTTCACTCCGCCTTGATGCCGGCTTCCTTCACGACGCGGGTCCACTTCGCGGTGTCGGCGGCGATCAGGCCGCCGAACTCGCGCGGCGTCATGCGCAGCCCCTCCGCGCCCTCGAGCTGGAAGCGCTTCTGCATTTCGGGTGACTCGACGACCGCCGCGATCTCTTTTTGCAGTCGCTCGAGTGCCGCTGCCGGGGTGCCGGCCGGGGCCACCATGCCCCACCAGTTCGTGGCCTCGGCGCCGCTGAGGCCGCCTTCGGCGAAAGTCGGCACCTCGGGCAGCGCGGCGAGGCGGCTCTTGCCGCCGACGCCGAGCGCGCGCAGCTTGCCGGAGCGCACGTGCGGAATGTTCTGCACCGCACTGCCGATGTTCATGTGCACCTGCCCGGCGATCGTGTCGGTGAGCGCCGGGCCGCCGCCCTTGTACTGCACGATGACGATGTCGATGCCCGCCTGCAGGCGGAAAAGCTCGGTGGCAAGATGCTGGAAGCTGCCGGGGCCGGCCGAGCCCGCGTTCAGCGCGCCGGGCTTGCTCTTCGCGAGCGTGATCAGCTCCTGCATCGAGTTGACCGGCAGCGAGTTCGGCACGACGAGCAGGCTCGGCCCGGTGCCGATCGGCGCCACCGGCACGAACCACTGCAGCGATTCTTCCGGCATCCAGTGCAGCGCGATGCTCACCGGATAGCCGACCGAGACGAGCAGCAGGGTGTAACCATCCGCGGCCGACTTCGCGGCCGCGTTGATGCCGATCGTCCCGCCGCCGCCGCCGCGGTTGTCGATGATCACGGACTGGCCGAGCCGCTCGCCGAGCTGCGCGGCGACTGCGCGCCCCACGAGGTCGTTGGAGCCGCCGGGTGGGAACGGGATGATCAGGCGCACCGGCTTGGCGGGATAGGCCTGCGCATGCGCAATCGCGGCCGCGAGCGCGAAAAGGAGTCCCAATAGGAGCCGCATCGCTATATTCTTGCACCGACCATGGACAAATTACCGAACTACCGCACCGACTTTCGCAGCATCCGTGACGAAATTAGCCCGGACGAATGGCGCGCGCGCGTCGAACTCGCCGCCTGCTACCGCCTGGTCGACGCCTACGGCATGACCGATCTCACGTACAACCACATCACGGCGCGCGTGCCGGGGCCGGGGCACCACATCCTGATCAATCTGTACGGCCTTCTATACAAGGAGATCACGGCCTCGAGCCTCGCCAAGATCGATCTCGACGGCAACGTCATCTGGAAGCCCGACACCGATTACTACGTGAACAAGGCCGGCTACGTGATCCATGGTTGCATCCATCGCGCGCGGCCCGACGTGCGCGCCGTGATCCACACGCACACGCCCGCCGGCATGGCGGTGGCGGCGATGCAATGCGGCCTGCTGCCGATCAGCCAGACCTCGATCCGCTTCGAAGGCCATCTCGGCTACCACGACTACGAAGGACCCGCGGTCGACCTCGGCGAGCAGGCGCGCCTGGTGCGCGACCTCGGCATGCACAACGCCATGATCCTGCGCTCGCACGGCCTCCTCACCTGCGGCCCGAGCATCCCGGAAGCCTTCAACACGATGTACCAGCTCGAGCTCGCCTGCCGCACGCAGGTCGATGCGATGGCCGCGCGCACCGAGCTCGTGGTCCCGTCAAAAGAAACATTGGAAAAAACCGCCCATCTCTACCAGCCCGGCACGCGCCGTCCCTACGGCGTGCTCGAATGGCCGGCGATGCTGCGCTTGCTGGAAGCAGAACAAAAGAATTCTGCTTTCCCGCCCTACTGGAACTAGTTGGTGCCGCCCCCCTGTCAAGGGGGGAAGCGAGCGCAGCGAGCGGGGGGTTGTTTTTAGATGAGAAAAATGGGGTCCGTCCCCATTTTTACTTCCGTCGTTCGGTTTGCAGATATTCCACCGACTGCATCTCGTGCAGCCGGCTCACGGTGCGCTGGAATTCGGCCGCCTGCTCGCCTTCGGTAAATAGCTGCTCGGGCTCGGCCTCGGCCGAGACGATGAGATTCACGCGATCGTCGTAGAACACGTCGACCAGCCAGGTGAAGCGCCGCGCGGCATCGGATTGTTTAGCCGACAGGCGCGGGATATTCGAGAGCATCACGGTGTGGAATCGCTTGGCGAGGTCGACGTAGTCGGCATACGAGCGCGCGCCACCACAAAGCACTTCGAAGTCGAACCAGACCAGGCCGCCGGCGCGCTTGCGATAGGGAATGGTGCGGCCCTCGACGTCGAGCGGATGTTTCTCTTCCTCGACGTCGCGCAGCTCGTCGAAGATGGCGGCGAGCGGCGCGTCCGAGCCCACGTGGTAGACCTTCAGCCGCTCCATCTTGAGGCGCCGGTAGTCGGTGCCGTTGTCGACGCCGACGACGTCGAGGCGCCGCTTGATGAGCTCGATCGCCGGCACGAAGCGCTCGCGCTGCAGGCCGTTCGGGTACAGGCCGTCGGGCGGATAGTTCGAGGTCATCACGAATTCCACGCCGCGCGCCATCGCCTGCTCGAGGAAGCGCCCGAGGATCATGGCGTCGGCGATGTCGGCGACGTGGAATTCATCGAAGCAGATCAAGCGGTAGCGCCTGGCGGTCTTTTCCGCCACGGCGGCGAGCGGGTCCTCGGTGCCGCGCAGCTCGTCGAGCTCGCGATGGATCTCGCGCATGAAGTGGTGGAAGTGCACGCGGCGCTTGCGCACCAGCGGCACGCAGAGGAAGAACGCGTCCATCAGGAAGCTCTTGCCGCGCCCGACCGGCCCCCAGAGATAGACGCCCTTCGGCAGCTCGGGGCGTACCAGCAGGCGCTTCAGCGCGTTCGAGCGCCGCGCCTTGTAGGCGCTCCACTCCTCGTAGAGGCGCTGCAGCCGCTCGACCGCGCGCCACTGCGCCGGATCGGAGACGAAGCCGCGCTTGGCCAGGCTACTCTGGTAGAGCGCGACGACATCCTGCGTCACGGCAGCTTGGCGACGAGCTCCTGCGCCGAGCGCTCGAGCAGCACGCGCATCGTGATCGGTTCCTCGGTCGTGGTGTCGCGCGAGATGCGCAGCTCGTGCATGCCTTCCCAGGCGATGCTGCCGTCGCGGCTGTCCCAGATCTGCAGGTACACCCGGACATCGCCGTACAAGGTCTCGACGATGCGAAGGCCGAGCAGGCCGAACCGGCCTTTCGAGCCCTGGCCGAAGCCCTGCAGCTTGAGCTGCGCGACGTAGCGTGTCCCGGTCGCCTCGGCCACGCGGCGCAGCGTGTCGCTCGAAAAGAGGCCGGTGTCGCGGTAGTCGTCGTACATGCGCTTGTAGGGCTCCGTCAGCCCGGCGCGGTTGACGGCGCTCAGCGTCTCGGCGAGCGAGCTCACCTTGAGGCCGGGGCGCTGGTGCTTCAGGACGTCCGCAAAGGCGAGCGCGACCACCTGCTTCTCCTGCTCCTGGCCCGTGACGGTCGACGGCGTGATGAAGGCGATGCCGGCGGATTCGAGGTCGCCCTGGCGCAGCGCGGTCGCCTGCTCTTTGAGCGTCTGGTAATAGGTGGGCCTCAGGCTGCAGCCGGCGAGCGCCACCAGCCCTACGACCAGCAAGCGCTTCATATGTTGATCGCGCGCTTGTCCACGGCCAAGGCGGCGTCCTTCATTGCCTCGGAGAGCGACGGATGCGCGTGGCAGATCATGCCGATGTCCTCGGCCGAGCCGCGGAACTCCATCGCCACCACCGCTTCCGCGATCAGCTCGCCGGCGAACGGCCCGATGATG